>NZ_JAIJHU010000006.1:0-92854 GCF_022723415.1 Barnesiella sp.
ATATATGAAAAATTATTTGTTCCCTTTTAGTTTCTTATTGTTTAGTTTGGGCATTCAGGCTGAGAAGCCGCAGTGGGGTATTCCCGATACGATAAGTCATTATCCGATAGGTCCCGGAGCTGTGTATACTCATATCGAGTTTACACAAAAGCCGATACAGTTACATCAAATTACATTGGATTTGAATAACGAATATAATGCGGTAGAGGTATATCCGTCTAACGGGAAGACTCCGGATGCCTCACGGGAGACAACGTCATCGCAGTGTAAGAGTAACTCTTATGAAGGACACCGGGCGTTTTTCGGGGTAAATCACGATTTATTTCATTATACGGGGCAGACTACGGCTGCGGGGATCAATGTACGTAACGGAGAAGTTGTCAGTCATTACGGCGATTATGGTCGTTCTGTCATGTCTATTAGCAAAGATAAGGTGGCAGAGGTTTTCCCTCCTAAATATTCGGCAAAGGTAATTTGTCCAGACCAAACAGAAATAACGATCGACAATGTGAACGAGTCGGCATACGGAATACAATCATACAGAAATTGCGTATTGTTCAATACGTATAGCAGTCTTACTCTTACGGAAGACGGTTTATATGTGAAAATAACGCCGCAAGGGGAATGGATTATTAACGGTAACTCGACTCCTTGTCGGGTGGAGGCTATGGAGCATACCCCTATACAACCCGATGGAAAAAGTCATATTTTGTTTATGAGAAACCATGCGTCGGAGCAGTTCGAGGATAAAGTAAAAGTAGGCGATGTCGTTTATATCGACCAGCGGTTTGTGAATACGACGTTTCCCAATTCCGGCATATCCGTTCCACCGGCACAAAACGTTGTACAAGCGTTGCATGGTTGGCCGAGCGTGATATTGAACGGAGAACTTCACGATAAAGAGTACAACGATTTTGTCACTCCCGGACGTGAGTTCCAAGACTATCCTTGTACATTGGTGGGGATAACGAAAGACGGGAAAAGATTGTTTATCATTACCGCCGACAAGGCCTCTATGGTTGAGAATGCTTATTATTTAGTAGAGCAAGGAGCTTGGAATGTCGTTAATTTTGACGGTGGGGGATCGGCTACTATGGTTGTTTGTGACGAAGTGGTAAATACTCCTACCGATGGAAAAGAGAGGGCTGTGATGGATTCGTTTCAAGGTATTTCGTTAGCTCCGGTTGACAGTACGTTTTCTTTCGTTTCTTTTTCTAAACCTTCTGTGCAGGCTATACCTTTGTCGGTGGTTCCTTTGAGGGTATTGGCTCATAACCGTTATGGCGAGATTATCGACGATGATTTTAAAGATGTTACTTATTCGTGCGAACCGGAGGAATTGGGATATGTGAATAGTCGTGGCGAGTTTTGTGCGGGAGCTGTTTCTATGTTAGGAACGATTACGGCTCGGAAAGGTGACTCTGCATGTAAAATACGGGTCGTTATGGGTAATGCCGGCAAGTCGGTTAAATTATGTGCCGATAGTCTTTATATTGACGATATTAGAGAATATCCGATAGAGATCGAGACCGAATCGGACGGAAAGAAATATATGGTAAATCCTGCTATTTTTGACTGGCAATCTGTGGGAACGGATTGTTGTGATGTAGTGGACGGTGTCGTGAGAGGTGTCACGAACGGGCGAACTGTGTTGCAAGGGAAATATGGAGATGTAGAAATTCAGTTACCGGTTATTGTTGAAATTGGAGTGGGAGAGAAGGTGCATGAACATTTTTCTGATGGAGCTTCTTTTTCTGTAACCGGTAGTTCTGCTATAACCGACATTCGTTTCGATTCGTCTGTCCTTCCTGTGGGTTGGAGTGACGGTACTACTCTGTTGTTCGATTTATCCACCGGGCGTGCTCCTAATATTATGTTGGATAAGCCGATACGTTTCTTCGGGTTACCCGATTCGATTTCGATACAGGTGAAAAATTGGGGCGCTTTAATCAATAATATTTCCTATGAATTTTCTTGTTCTACTGGTTCTTGGAGCCGTATCATTAATCCGGATGCCGATAGCGATTCTGTTTATACAGTGTCTTTTGCCGATTTAGATGTAACGGCTTTCCCGGTGGTGTTGAATGGTATGAAGATATACTTGTCGACACAGATAAAGGGACCGAATCAGAAAATTTCATTTAGGGATTTGAAGGCTTATTACCCTCATGAAGCACCCGATGGGATAAAAGAGGTAAAATGCGGATCTGATTTTTCGATAAGTAAGATTGATCCGGGAGTAATAAGGATACAAGGTATATCGGAAGGAGAAGATATTGTTATTACTTTGTCGGATATGAACGGGAGACTGCTGGAAACTTTCTGCGATAAGGCTGTGGATTGTGGTGTTTGTGACATAGAGTTACCGTTCGTATTACCTCCGGGTGTATATTTGGTGGGAATACAGACGAAAAGCGGTCGTGTAGTGGAAAAACTTGCATGGTAATGAGAAGCGAACCCCGAATTTTTCGGGGTTCTTTATTTAGGATTCTTTCGAGAGAAGGCTATCTGTATTTTTTAAGAGTGTTTTGATCATTCGGAGGAATACAAAACTTTTTTCATAAATTAAGAATACCGTATTTTTTTCTTTGTTTTATTTTTATTAGTATCTTTATTCGCTTTTATAAACATGATTGTCTATGAATAAAAATTTTATCTCATTGTGCGCCGGTATTTTATTGGGTGTATCTCCGCTTTTTGCCGTACCGGCCAAGCCTGTCCTTGTTAGGGTCGCTCAACCGGACGGGACCGTTGTAACCGTTAAAACCGTAGGTGATGAATTTTATCATTACAAGTCTACTTCCGATGGCATTCCGGTAGTACGTGGCGAAGATGGTTTCTATCGTTATGCCGAGTTGTCTGCAACGGGACTGGTTGTTGCCGGCAATGTGATAGCCCGCGATTCGTCGATGAGGAGTGTTTCGGATAAGGCGTATTTAACATCGCTGTCCGAGAAGAAGATTTCACAGAAACTTTTTAGTCGTCGTAATCTACGGAAGCAACAACTACAAAACAATATAACTCGTCGGGTTACGCAGGCTACTGCCGGTGACGATGTGCACGGTTTGGTCTTGTTGGTTCAGTTCAGCGATAAGAAATTCAGTTCGGTGGGGACACAGCAGGCTTTTGACGAGATGATGAATAAGGAAGGATATGATTATATGGGAGCCATCGGTAGCGCTCGGGATTATTTTATTTCTCAATCGGGAGGACTTTTTCAACCGACATTCGATGTGGTAGGGCCTATCACTCTCGACAATACGATGGCTTATTATGGGGCTAATGATTATTCCGGGCAAGACGTACGTCCCGATGAGATGGTTATCGATGCTTGTAAGAAAGCCGAATCGATGGTCGATTTCACGATATATGACAGAGACAATGATGGATTCGTCGATTTGGTGTATGTGATTTATGCCGGATATGGAGAATCCTCGGATATAGACGGTTCTTTGGAAGATGCGATTTGGCCTCATGCTTGGTATATTTATCAAGGTGCGCAAAAGCGAGTATCGGTCGACGGTAAATATCTCGATGCTTATGCTTGTTCGGCCGAGCTGTTGGGGAACAGTGGTACTACTCGGGACGGAATCGGTACATTTTGCCATGAATATAGCCATACGTTGGGACTCCCCGATTTTTACGATACGAGCGGTGTGACTTCGAATTATGGAATGGGCACGTGGAGTTTGATGGATTATGGCTGTTATAATGGCCCTGATTCCGATGGCGACGGTTATTCCGATGGTTCTGTTCCGGTCGGGTACACAGCATACGAACGGGAGTTTTGCGGTTGGATAACTATCGAAGAGCTGACGGCTCCTTCTTCGGTTACACTGGAAAATCTGGCCGATAGCAAGAAGGCCTATAAGATAGTATCGAGCGATAAAGATCAATATTTTACATTGGAAAATAGGCAACAGACAGGTTGGGATCGATATATGGCATCGGCCGGGCTGATGATCGTGAAAGTCGATTACGATCAGTCCGTTTGGGATTATAATACGGTTAACAACGAATCGAGCCGCCAACGCATGACCATTATGCCGGCTGACAATAAATATAGCGAGTATAATGAAGATGGTGACTTATATCCCTATAATGGTAATACTTCTTTTACCGATGACAGTCGCCCAGCTGCAAAGACAAATACCGGATTGAAGTTGGGAAAACCTGTAACCAATATCGAACAGGATAATGGTGTGATTACGTTCGACTTTATGGGAGGAACCCCGGCAGTGGTTGCTCCCGTGGCCGATGTCGCTACTCATGTGACAACAACCGGATTTACCGCAAACTGGTCGTCGGTAGAGAATGCTGTCAGCTATACGTTGCAGGTCGATAGAAAACAACCGTCGGCCGGTGGCGAAATTTTACTGTCGGAAGATTTCTCGAATTGCACGGCTGACGAGACTACAAATATCGCGGGAACGACTACATTCGGAAATGCGAAGGACGGTTATTTCCAAACTTCGGGTTGGAGTGGTAAGTATTTGTTCCCGAACATAGGAAAGATGAAACTAGGTAATTCGGATAATGGGGGAGCTGTATGTACTCCGGCTATTGATTTATCTTCTTGCGACGGAGTATTTACTGTCCAGTTCGATGCCTCTATGTTCGATGGAAGCAAAGAGAAAAGTGTTGTGATAAAGGTATATGTCGAAGGAGATGAGTCGAATGCTCAATCGACCGAAATTCTTTCGACCAGTAAGATGAATACTTACACAATGACTTTTACAGGTGGTACAGCCGATAGTAAAATCGTGCTGATGTCGACAGCGAGCAGTGGAAAAAAGAGGGCTTATCTCGATAATATCGTTGTATATAGCGGTGAAGTTTTACCTGAGATGGCTTCTAAACAAGCTGTTAGCGATGTTTGGCCTCTGATTGTGACGGGAATTACGGATACATCGTATCAGCTCGTTGACTTGGAGCCGGGGTATGTGTATTCTTATAAAGTAAAAGCTGTGACCGCAGAGGGGGAAGAAAGTGACTATTCCAATGTGGTGAAGGTGGATTTATCTACCGGTATTTGCGATTTGCCGGAGTCGCACAATCGAGTGTATACTGATAACGGTTATATTGTGGTCGAGTGTGAAACGTCACAGCCGGTCGAGGTCGTTAATTTGACAGGTCAGATTGTCGTATCTGCATCCGTGAATGGACGTTCTTTGTTATTGGTTCCGGTTAGGGGTGTATATGTCGTGCGCTGTGGTACATCGGTAACTCGTGTGGTTGTGAAATGATGGTATTTATATAATAAAGAAAAGACCGAAGCGAATGTAAATGGGCTTCGGTCTTTTTTTATGGTCTATATATAAAAGTTTTTGAGAACTTAAATTTTTACTTTTCGATCGTTCAGCCGACTTTCTTCGGCTTTGAATCCCATAATATGGCTTTCGACTGAAACACTTATGGGGCTAGACAGATAGTCGCGGTTATCGTTCCCGACAGCGTTTATAAAATCGCGAACCAAACACAAGTCTCCACCGCCGTGCCCGTGTCCGACGTAACTTTTCACTTCTTCTACTTTGGCATCCCATATGCGCTGTTTCCCACTGCGGAAATCGGTTACGGTAAATGTTGTCATATCACCTACGATTTCTCCTTTTGTACCCATTATTTGAGTCCTTCTTCCTCCTTTGGCCATGAATGCCTCCATAGAGAAATTGGCTGTAACACCATTTTCAAATTCCATGCTGGTCACGTAGTGGTCGCATTGGTCATTGTCCATTTGGAACACGCAGCGTCCGTAGTCGGTAGTCCGTATCACTTTACGTATTGCCTCGTTTTGAAGGCTGCGTTCTTTGGGCAGGTCGAATGCATATATATGTTTTCGTTTTTTCAAATAAATGTCTAATGCAGAATAGGGGCATTCATTTTCATGCGGACAATCTAAACAACGTTCGGTAGCACCTTGCGGCATATTCTTCCGCTTGAAATAGGTTAAAGAGCCGTAGGCCGAAATGGATTTGCATGGAGAGCCGACCAGCCATCTGATAATGTCGAGGTCGTGGCAGGATTTTGCCAAAATAATGGGGGTGGTTTCCTTTGAATTATGCCAGTTGCCTCTTACATAAGAGTGCGCCATGTGTGCGTATTGTATGGGTTCGAGATGTTGTATACTAATCAGTTGCCCTATGTCACCCGAATCGATGATTTGTTTGAGAGCGATGAAATAGGGTGCGTATCGTAATACATGGCAGACTCCTACAATGGCATTTTTTTTGATCGCTAAATCTCGAATGTCCGTACATTCTTTTTCAGTAGGTGCTATGGGTTTTTCGAGTAAGATGTGATATCCCATCGAAAGCGCTTTCATACAAGGATCATAATGTAGATTGTCGGGTAGACTAATGATAACGGCATCTGCGAATTTTGTTTTATTCAAGGCTTCTTTCCAATCGGTAAATCTGTTTTCTTCCGGGACATCGTGGTCTTCGGCCATAGATTTTAGCCGAAATTGATTTTTATCGGCGACTCCTACTATTTTCATGCAATCGGGGTACTTTTTCGCATATCCGGCGTAAACGCTTCCTCTGTTACCCGCACCAAGGACAAGAAATGTTACCGGCCGATTTACATTGGCTTTCAGGTCTTTTATGTCGGTGGCGATTCGAGATACATTGTTTGTCTGTTTTCCGTTGGCTAAAATAGAAGGAGCAAAAGCTGCACCGACAGCGGTAAGCCCCATTACTTTTAAAAATTCCGAGCGTTTCATGATTTAGATTTGATTTTCAAAATTTCTACAAATATATAAAAGAGAAAAATACGAAACAATTTATATGTTTAATATTTTCGATTTATATATATATTGCTTCGATTCATTTCTTATGAGATTGTAATGGTGTTTTTTTTGATCTTGTTTGTGTGAGAGAAGTTGAATGATTACATTTGTTTGTTCAATATTGGCATGTATGGGGAGCGATGAGTTGAAGGCATTTTTGACGGCTTTGTCGGGTAGGGATATGAAAATTCGAATTGCAGAATTTTTACAGCAGGAGGATTGTATCGCCGAAGCAATGGATATAGCTGTGGGGGAATCTGGTTCAGAGGCATTTCGTGCAGCATGGGGTATCTCTGCAATATACGAAACGAACCGCCTTTGTTTTTTACGATATAAAGATAAGTTCGTTTCGGATTTTTGTCGTGTCAACCACCACGGGGTAAGAAGAGAATATGGCCGTATAATGTTGAGTATGTTGAAACATAAGGAGTATATTCCAGATAGGCATTCTGCTGAAAATTTGGCCGAAATAGTCTGTTCGTGGAGTATTGACCCGAAGATAACGATATCGGAAAAAGTGTGGACTTTTTCGATATTGAAATTTTTATCCCGGTGGATAGAATGGGGTGAAGATATGTTACAACAATTGGAGGCTCTATGTGAAACTGATATGTCGCCGGGAATGAGGGCCTTAATGCGTCGATTGCGCAAATAGTTTAAAATAGCTTAAATGTTTTTTATTCATCTCGTGAACACTTTGCCTAGTATTACATTTGTATAATAGAACCTAAGGCATAAAGGAGATTTATATGAAGAAGTTATGGGGTTGTATATTGGTATTTGCTGTGTTGCTGACGGGATGCCGATCGGCTTCGGTACTCTCGTTCGATGTGTGGCGACCGGCAAAAGTCACTTTTCCGGCGGATATCGTGCGGGTAACTGTCGTTAATAATTCGGCAGAGCCTAACGAAAAAGAGGGGAATAAATATAAGGATATTTCGGGTAAGGAATATACGTTGGTCGTACCGCATGACAGCACGACTTATCGTTTGGCGGAATATATAGCATTAGAGCTTTCTGATGCACATTATTTCCCTGAGATTACAATTTTTTATGACGACTCTATAACCTTGCCTAAAAGTTTGTATCCTCTTTTGTCGGAAAATCAACTTTCGATTGTAAGGGGAGGGGCCGATAATACAGCGGTCGTGTCTCTCGATAAAACCGATATGGTAGTAAATATGGAGGATCACACTTTGTTAGGTTCTTCCGGAGAGACTGTCTTTGTTACAGACTTATCGGTAGCCACGACTTTGAATTTACGTGTATATTGGCCGAACAAGATAGAACCTTCTTCCGAAATGGTTACGGATACGTTATATTGGCAATCTTTCGGATATACGCCAGATGATGCTCATAGTTCATTGCCTCTGACCGCTGAGTTTATTCAAGAGGCGATGAGGCAAATTTCTGCACGGGTAAGAGAATTGTTTATTCCTCATGTAGACAATGTCAATCGTTATATTTATACATCTACCAATCCGGCGATGGATGATGCTTATGATTTTTGGCAGCAGAAAAAATACAAAGAGGCTTCTTATTTGTGGGAATATGTTTATGAAGAACAGAAAAATGAAACTACCCGAGCTATGGCAGCAGCCAATTTGGCTGTGTATAATGAGCTGTTCGATAATTATAAAGTCGCTATTGAATGGGTAGATAAATCACTTTCCTTATTTGAAAAGAGGGTGGATAGTAACGCTTCTGATATAACTGCTTTACGGGATTATCGTCGGCAATTGATGGAACGGAAGTCTGATAATTCTTTGTTGCAGAAACAGATGTAGAGGCAAAGATTGGGAAGCCCTCTATTTTCTTGCATCTTCATCACCAAATAAAGGTGATGTTTTTGGGAGTGGAGTTTTTGTTTGTATTAACCCCCTCGCCCTGCGGGCACTCCCCCTATATTTTGCTGCGAAGTACGGCAGGGGGAGAGAGGGTTAAAAAGCATTTCTAATATTTTTAGACTCCTCCATTGCTGTGCCTCGTAGCATTACGGGGTGTGGCGTTAGCTATATAGGGGAGGTGTCACAAAGTGACGGAGGGGTTGAAAACGCCATCGTATCAGTGTTTATACTGGATATATCCCTTTCTTCCCTGACGTGTCCCATAGCATTACGGAGAACTGTGTTAGCCATATAGGGAAATATACACGAACAATCTCCGTTAATTATCGACTGAGCCCCCAATAGGTCCATGCTAACTTGTAATAAAAAAACGTCCAAATTTTATTTGGACGTTTTTTATAAATATTTATGGGCATGTTAGCCTTGTATGGCAGCTATACCCGGTAAAGTTTTGCCTTCGATGGCTTCGAGTAGAGCTCCACCTCCGGTCGATACATATGAAACTTTATCGGCCAATCCGAATTTATTTACGCAAGCCACAGAGTCGCCCCCGCCTACGAGAGAGAATGCTCCGTTTTTAGTTGCTTCTACAATGGCTTCTGCAACAGCACGGGAACCTGATGTAAAATTATCGAATTCGAATACTCCTGTCGGACCGTTCCACAGAATAGTTTTCGATTTCTTGATTACGTCGGCGAACAGAGCTTCGGATTTAGGACCGATGTCCATACCTTCCCAACCATCGGGTATTTTATCGACATCACAGAAGTCGGTATTGGCATCGTTCGAGAAATCGTCGGCGATCTTGGCATCGACTGCTAAAACCAAATTTACATGATTGGCTTTGGCCTTGTTGATGAGTTCGAGAGCTAAATCGAGTTTGTCGTCTTCACAGATGGAGTTACCGATTTTACCGCCCAATGCTTTGGTAAAAGTATAGGTCATACCACCGGCGATAATCAAGTTATCTACTTTGGTCAATAGATTTTCAATAATATCGATTTTCGAAGAAACTTTCGAACCACCCATAATGGCCGTGAAAGGACGAACCATCTCTTTCATTACTTTATCGACGGCGGCAACTTCTTTACCCATGAGGTATCCGAACATTTTGTTTTCGGGAGAGAAGTATTCTGCCATCAAGGCCGTAGAGGCATGAGTACGATGTGCTGTACCGAAGGCATCGTTTACATAAACATCTGCCAAGTCGGCGAGTTCTTTCGTAAATTCTTTTTGGCTGGCTTTGATCGCTTTTTTAGCAGCAGCTTTTTCTTCGTCGCTGGCATCTTCGGCCAATCCTCTGGGCTTTCCTTCCTCTTCGGCATGGAAACGCAAGTTTTCGAGAAGAAGAACTTCTCCGGGTTTTAATGCGGCTACGGCTGCTTTTACTTTATCGCCAACACATTCATCTACGAATTTTACTTCGGTTCCGAGCAATTCGCTCAAATGTGCAACGATATGACGCAAAGAGAATTTGTCTTCTGGACCTTTTTTGGGGCGTCCCAAGTGAGAACCGATGATGAGGCTACCGCCATCGGCCAATATTTTTTTCAGTGTAGGTAATGCTTTTACCATACGGGTGTCGTCGGTGATATTAAAGTTCTCGTCGAGAGGAACGTTAAAATCTACGCGGACAAATGCTTTTTTACCAGCAAAATTGTAATTGTCAAGTGTTTGCATATCGTTTAATATTTAGTATGTAACTCTTTTACTCTTTGGCAAATTTAGATAAAAATCGATTATCTTTTTACTATTAAATGCTATTTTCTCTAAAAATCAAAGTAGTCCCTTTGCGTGCAATAGATGTTCCATTTCATATTGTACTTTTAGAGCTTCTTCCCGGGCAGCTTCTGCGAATTTCTCGTCTGTGGCAGCATAGATGATCTTTCGGGAAGAGTTGACGAGTAAACCGCATTCGCGGTTCATGCCGTATCGAGCCACTTCTTCGAGGCTTCCACCCTGCGCTCCTACACCCGGAACTAAAAGGAAATTATGCGGAGCTATACGGCGTACGTCCTCGAATAGTTTTCCTTGTGTCGCTCCGACGACAAACATCAACTGTTCGTCTGAGGCCCAATTTTGAGCCGTGCGTATTACTTTTTCAAATAGCCGTTCGCCGTAAGAATCTGCTGTCAATTGGAAGTCATAAGATCCTTTATTCGAAGTAAGTCCGAGCAGAATGACCCACTTGTCGGGATAGCCGAGAAAGGGTTTCACGCTGTCTTCTCCCATGTAGGGGGCTACGGTCACGGCATCTAAATCGAGGTGGCAGAAGAAGCTACGAGCATATAGCTCCGATGTGTTTCCTATGTCGCCACGTTTGGCATCGGCGATGATAAATTGGTCGGGGTAATTTTCCCGAATATAATTTACTGTCTTTTCAAAAGCGGCCCATCCTTGCATTCCTAAGCTCTCGTAAAAAGCCAGATTGGGCTTATAGGCCACGCAAAGATCGGCCGTAGCATCGATAATAGCTTTGTTAAAAGCAAAAATGGGGTCTTCTTCTTGTTTCAAGTGAGACGGTATCTTTTCCATATCGGTATCCAGACCAATGCAAAGGAAAGATTTTTTCCGTTTGATATTTTCAAATAATTGTTTCTTGTTCATGATATATGTGGATTATAGTTCGCTCTCTTTTAATCGTTCTGCATTCTCTGCCACGATTAAATGGTCTATACAATCTTGTATGTCTCCATTCATGAAGGCAGGTAAGTTATAGATCGTATAATTGATACGATGGTCGGTGATACGTCCCTGAGGATAATTGTAGGTGCGGATTTTGGCCGACCGGTCTCCGGTAGATACCATTGTTTTACGCCTGCTGGCGATGTCGTCTATGTATTTCTGGTGTTCTTTGTCGTAGATGAACGAGCGTAGACGAGAGAGTGCCCGTTCTTTGTTTTTAGGTTGGTCGCGGGTTTCGGTGCATTCGATAAGAATTTCTTCGGAGACACCGGTGTTGGGATTCTTCCAAATATACCTTAACCGTACACCCGATTCTACTTTATTGACGTTTTGGCCTCCGGCTCCGCTCGACCGGAAAGTATCCCATTTTATTTCTCCTTCGTTTATTTCGACATCGAATTCTTCGGCTTCGGGCAATACAGCCACTGTTGCCGCAGAGGTGTGCACGCGGCCTTGTGTCTCGGTGGCAGGGACTCTTTGTACTCGGTGTACTCCCGATTCATATTTGAGTGTGCCGTATACATTATCGCCCGATACTGTGAAAATGATTTCTTTATATCCGCCGGACGCTCCCTCGCTGTAACTGCTGACTTCGGCTTTCCAACCTTTGGTTTCGCAATATTTAGCATACATGCGGAATAAGTCTCCCGCGAAAATGGCTGCTTCGTCTCCACCTGTTCCTCCCCGTATTTCTACGATGGCATTTTTGCTATCTTCGGGGTCGGCAGGAACCAACAGTAATTTTATTTCTTCTTCGAGTTGCGGCAATTGTGACGTGCAAGAATCGAGTTCCTCCTTTGCCATATCCCTCATTTCGGGATCGTTTTCGGTTTCGAGTAATCGGCGAGATTCTTCTATTCCGTTAAGTATTTGTTTGTATCGTTTGGCTGCCTCCGATATTTTTTCGAGGTCACGATATTCTTTGGTGAGTTTTACAAACCTTTTCATATCGCCGATAACGGCAGGGTCAGTAATCAAAGTTCCTATTTCTTCGAATCGGATAAGCAGTCCTTCCAACTTTTCCAATAGTGTAGTCTGTTCGCTCATTCGGCCTATTTTTGCTTTTGGGCAAAGATAAGAAATTTCGCCCGATTTATTTTAACAGAAGGATTGAAAAAGATGGCTCGGCATAGAACGATAGTTTTTGAAACCAAGTCTGTGCCGAGCCACCCCACATACAGAGTAGTAGTTTAGGTATTAAACATACTTATCTATATAATGTTTGATGTTTATCCTTGCTTAACGTGGTTTAACTATAAAAATAGCCGAGAAAGGTACTCGGCTATTTTTATAGACTAAAACCAACGGACGTAGGCCAAATCTTGACGATGTGGCAGGTCTGGATTTTTGGGATACATTCGGAATGAATAGCGGAAGACCCCTGAATCGTTAAGTTGGTATTGTATTTTATAAGTTACTTTCGTTCCATCGGTTTGAACCGGTTCCATTTCGAGTGTCTTGTATGGCTCGGTGTTACCTTCTTCTACATTGGCTATGACTAGTTCTACACCCAAACAGTTGCCCAGTCCTTTATTATCCAAAACGACAGACATTTCGTATTCTTCACCTACGTGCGGATTATAAAGCAATCCGTCGGGTATGGATACGGAACAGATCTCGATATCGTTCCATTTGGATACAAATTCTTCTTTCCAAGCTGCGATTTCTTTGGCTTTGGCGAATTGGTCGGCTTTTAGTAATCGGGTACGTTTGCCTTCTTTCAGATAGAACCGGTCGATATAATCGTGCAGCATGCGTTCCATCGTGAACTCTGGTGCAATCTTCGCGATGGAATTCTTGATGTATTGTATCCATTCCGGGGAATATCCTTTGCTGTTTTTTGCGAAATAGAGGGGTACTATTTGATTTTCGAGCATGGAATAGATTGTCGCCGCATCGAGTTGATCTTGTTGGTTTTGGTCTTGGAAAGTTCTTTTATCGGTAAGTGCCCAGCCGGCTCCTTCTTTGTATCCTTCGTACCACCAGCCGTCTAATACGGAGAAGTTGAGTACTCCGTTCATTTCGGCTTTCTCGCCCGATGTACCGGAGGCTTCCAATGGACGGGTAGGGGTATTTAACCAAATATCGACACCGGAAATAAGCCGTTTGGCGACTTTCATGTCGTAATTTTCGAGGAAAATAATTTTACCGAGGAATTCGGGCATACGGGAAATTTCCACAATTCTTTTTATCAAACCCTGTCCGGCTCCGTCGGCGGGGTGAGCTTTCCCCGAGAAGATAAATTGTACCGGATAATTGGGGTTGTTGACTATTTTTGAGAGTCGTTCAAGGTCTGTGAATAACAGGTGTGCTCTTTTATAAGTGGCGAAACGACGGGCAAAACCGATCAGTAAAGCATTCGGATTGATTTTTTCGAGAACCGAAACAATACGGGAAGGGTCTCCTTGATTCTTCAACCAAGTTTCACGAAAATCGTCTTTGACGAATTTAACGAATTTATTTTTTAAAGTTTGTCTGATGTTCCAGATGATTTCGTCGTCCACTTCGTAAATCTTTTCCCACATTTTGGGATCGGATTGATGGGACATGAATTCGGGACCGAAAGTCTTAACATAGAATTCTTTCCATTCCGAAGCAGCCCACGTGGGCATGTGTACACCGTTGGTGACATATCCGACATGCAATTCGTCGGGGCTATATCCTTTCCAAATGGGCTGGAACATTTTCTGTGAAACTTTACCGTGCAACCAGCTTACCCCGTTTACTTCTTGACAAGAATTGCAAGCGAATACACTCATTGAGAATTTTTCGTTTGTATCGGGATTTTCTCGTCCCATATTCATCAGGTCTTTCCACTCTATCCCTAATTTGGCCGGAAATTCTCCCATGTATTTCCCGAAAAGAGATTCATCGAAATAGTCATGACCTGCGGGAACAGGGGTGTGTACGGTATAAAGAGAAGACGACCGTACTACTTCGAGAGCTTCGTTAAATTTTAAGTGGTCGTTTTGTACGTAGTCTACCAATCTCTGTACGTTCAGTAATGCCGCATGGCCTTCGTTACAATGGTATAGGTCGGTTTTGATTCCCAATTTATTCAACATTAAGATACCGCCGATTCCTAGCAAATATTCTTGTTTCATGCGGTTTTCCCAGTCGCCGCCGTAGAGCTGGTAAGTGATAGGACGATCCCATTCGCTATTCGTATCGAGGTCGGTGTCGAGCAGGTATAATTTGATTCGACCGACATTTACTCTCCAAATGTGGGCATAGACGATTCGTCCCGGGTAGGGAACTTCGAGAACCATCGGTTTGCCGTCTTGTTCGGTTAATTGCTCGATGGGTAGTTGATTGAAATTCTGGGCTTCATAGTTGGCGATTTGCTGCCCGTCCATTGACAGAGTTTGAGTGAAATATCCGTATCGGTATAGGAATCCTACGGCTGTCATATCGATATTACTGTCACTTGCTTCTTTTAAGTAGTCTCCTGCTAAGATACCTAACCCTCCCGAATAGATTTTCAAAACGTGGCTCAATCCATACTCCATACTGAAATAAGAAATGGAAGGAACGTCTTTGCGTTTTTCTACTTGTAGATATTTCTCGAACTTGTCATACACATCTTGAATGTTGCGCATGATTTGTTTGTCTTTGGTTATTTCTTCGAGCTTTTCGTAACCAATGCGTTGTAGGAATAAAACGGGGTTTTCATGAACCGATTTCCATAAATCTTTATCGATCGATTTGAAAAGGTTTATGGCTTCATTATTCCATGACCACCATAAGTTTTTAGCTAATATTTCTAAGCATTTCAAATCTGTCGGGACTTGTGATTTAACAGTTATATCCCGCCAATTAGGAGTGTTTGTATTGCTTACTTGTACTTTCATAATTGAAATATATTATAAGTTTATTATTTTCGTAATGCTGCTTTTTTCAGAGCCAAGTGGAATGCTTGTGTATAATATTCTATAAAATGTTTCCATTCGGCTTCAAGTGAAACGTTTGTGGCCGCTTGGCCTATTTTTGCTCGTTGAGCTTTCCCGCAGTGGCTGAGGGCGAGGATAGAGTCGGCTAAATCTTCCGATACTTCTACAAAATTCAAATCTCCCCGATGCAAAACTTTTACACCCGATTTCTCTAAACCCTGTTCCTTTCGGCTGTTTATCCATTGCCCGAACCCTGATAAATCGGTAGTGATCGTGGGTATTCCGAACGCAATGCTTTCCAAAGGTGTATATCCCCACGGTTCGTAATATGATGGAAAAGCCGTAGCATCTAATCCTATTAACAAATCGTAGTACGAAAGGTTGGCAATTCCGTCTTTTCCGGTGAGGTAGGACGGCAGGAAGATAACTTTCAATCGGCTTCCAGCTTCGTTATCTAAATTTAAATAATGTATCTGATTAACCACACTGTCTTGATCGTAATTGTGAAGCGTGTGGGTGATGAAGGGAGCGGGAAGGGGCGTTGCCTCATAGGTAGCGGATTGAAGCCTATTTTGTAAGTCAATTCTCGGACCTTCCACCCAAGCCGGGACTAAAATAAACGCTACTATTTCTCTTTCTAAATCAGGACTTTTTGAGACTCTTTTAACCGCATCGATAAAGAGGTCTATCCCTTTGTTTTTATATTCGTAACGTCCCGATGTGGCGATCAAGAAAGCATTTTTTTTCGGTCGCTCCCCTGTCAATGCTTCGACAATATCACATAACCGTTTACGGGATAGGTTACGTTTTGTTGAGTATGATTCTTCCGCCGGAACAAAATCCCTCTCAAATCCATTCGGGGTGACGATGTCGGGTGTTCGTTCTAGTAATTGAGAACATTCTTTTGCCGTAATGTCGCTTACTGTTGTGAAACAATCTGCTTCGTGGGCTGCACTTTTTTCTAAGGAGTGTTTCGATACCATGTTCAACTCTTCGGCCATCTGATCTCCGTTGTAACCGGCTAAATAGTCATATAGAGGTTTCCCATTTCCTGCAATAGAACGACCGATAGATGTCGCATGAGTTGTGAAAAGCGTCGCGATTTGCGGTAAAGTGTACTTTACGTGAAGTAGTCCCATACCTGTGGTCCATTCGTCGAAATGGGCGACGACCTTAAATTTTTCACCCTGTATGAACTTGTAAAAACTTTCGATAACCACAGCCGACGCATAGGAGAATATACACGATTCGTCATAGTCTCCGTAAGCTGGTAAAGAGTTTACCCCATACCGGTTCCACATTTCACCATATAAATCGTTTTTATAAGGATATAATGATTTGAAATCGACTAATATGACGATAGGTCTGCCCGGTATATCCCACCGACCTATCTTTACTTTCATATTTTGGGGTAAAGAGGCTTGTTTATGCCAGTCTTTCAGAAGAGTTTTGGATCTGATAAAATAGGGACACGGTTTATCTCCCCAGATATCCGGTCCTATGAAAATAATTCTATCTTTATATAGTTTTTGGAGCGTTCTTGCTTTTGTGGAAAGAACGGTATATATGCCGCCCACTTTATTGCAAACCTCCCAACTTACTTCAAATATATAATCAGGTATAAGTTGCTTTTCCATGATTACTATAATAATATTATACTATTGTTTTGCAATAGAGCGAACAAAGTTACAACAAATATTTTGTAACTCAGTGATAAAAAATGTTTTTTAGAATCGTGCGATTTGTCATATTTAGTGAATTGAGATTGTATATTTCTTAGGTAAAAAAGAGAATCTTTTTGGGAAACTTCGAGAAATAGGATTATATTTGTCTGACAAACTTAAAAAGAAAAAGTTATGGCTAATAAAAGAACTTTGAAGAAAGAGATTAATTACGTTGCCGGAGAATTGTTATCGGAATGTCTGTGTAATAAATATCTTATACCGGGTACTGATGCCGAAAAGGTAGATGCATTGATGGGAAAGATTATCGGTATCCAAGATGATTTTTTATGTCGAGTAGGGGCTAATGGAGATAAAGATCCCAAGAAAGTAAAAGTTTATTACCGAAAGCTCCGTGCTGACTTCGATAAAGCAATAGATGAGATTTTTGAAGATTTGGCGTCTCTAAATGCTTGATAAATAATATGAAGAGGGCAATCAGCTCTTTTATATTAAGACTTTTCGGGTGGACGGTGGAGGTTGATGTCCCCGATTATCCGAAGTGTGTTATCTGTGTGGCTCCCCATACCAGTAATTGGGACTTTTTCATAGGGAAATTGGCTTATCTTTCTATCGGCCGTTACGCTGGATTCATGATGAAAAAAGAGTGGTTTTTCCCTCCTTTGGGAAGTCTTTTGACGTCGATGGGCGGGGTTCCTGTAAGTAGGGATAGGCGTACCGATATGGTGTCGCAACTTGTTGAGATTTTCAAATCTCGAAAGCGTTTTTCCATAGCGATAACCCCGGAGGCTACCCGTAAGGCGAATGCCGATTGGAAGAAAGGCTTTTATTATATAGCGAGAGATGCCGAGGTTCCTATTGTATTGGCCTATATCGATTATAAGGATAAGGAGGTGGGCATAAAGAAAGTTTTTATGCCGACGGGAGATGTGGAAAAAGACATGCGCATGATAAAGTCTTATTATAAAAGTTTTCATGCACGACGACCCGAAAATTTTGTTACCGGATTGTAGTATTCATATAAGGGGCAGAATTCGTTTATTCTGCCCTTTTTTAGTTTCAGTAGTATGGGTGATGTTTTGAGAGTTTCGTTGATACAGACCGATATTGTTTGGGAGGATAAAAGAGCTAATTTAGACAAGTATGCCGCAATCCTTTCCCATATAACGGGAGACTGCGATTTGGTGGTTTTTCCCGAGATGTTTACGACCGGTTTTTCCATGCGTGTGGAAGATTTGGCAGAGTGTATCGATGGAGAAACTATTACCGAGGTAAAGAAATGGTCTCGAAATTATAATGTGGCGATAGCTGGTAGTTTTATTGCTCGGGCTGGTAATGTTTGTTTTAATAGGGGATTTTTTATCGAGCCCGATGGATCGGAACACTATTATGATAAGAGACATTTATTCCGAATGGGAGAAGAAGGTCGTCATTTTGTCTCAGGGTCGGAAAAACTTATAGTAAATTATAGAGGCTGGAATATTTGTTTGCTCGTTTGTTATGATTTGCGTTTTCCCGTTTGGTGTAGAAATGTAGGGAATGAATATGATTTGCTGTTATTTGTGGCAAATTGGCCTCAATCCCGTTCGTATGCTTGGAGAAATTTGTTAATAGCCCGGGCTATCGAAAATGCGGCTTATGTTTGTGGCGTGAACAGAATCGGGCAAGACGAAACATCGATGGTTTATAGAGGAGATACGATGGCAATAGGGGTTAAAGGCGAAGTTATCGCAGAATCAGAACCGTTTGTGCCACAAGTTGTAAATGTAGAATTGGATTTATCTAAATTAAAGTCTTTTCGGGAAAAGTTCCCGGTTTGGAAAGATGCCGATGAATTTGTGTTGAAAAAATAATGAATTATTTTTTTAATACAAAAAAAGAAAGGCAGAGACTCTCCCGAGCCACTGCCAGAATTATCGTGTGTAATTTATGAAAGCTGAATAGAGGTTTTACTCCTTTTTATGTCGTTGTTTACATTCCCAAATAGTACCTTTGTTTTCTGCATTTTCAAAAAACTTTTTTACGGCTTCTCGTTTGGGCGGAGGCATCAGTCCTCCGAATTTTAAACAAATGTTACCTTCTTGGTCGTAAACGACGGTCGTGTTTTTGTCGAACGCTCCGGGAGTAGTCGCAAAAACGGCGTAGTAGTTTTTCCCGTCTTTTTCATAAAGAGTTATTTGGCATTCTCTTTTCTCGAATTCTTTTTTCCGTTTTTTCAGCCACGATATTTCATCGACCGGATTGTTGTGTTTTGGGGTTCTTTCCACAATATATTTATTACCGGTACAGGAAAATAGTAATAGCCCACAAAAGACAAGAATGAGGTATCGAGAGTTTTTCATAATGGTTTTTATGCCTTATAACGTATCCACTTTATCATTTCTTTGTAGCTGGGCTTTTTGCCATACATGAGTATTCCCACCCGGTATATTCTTCCGGCTACCCACGCCAGTCCAATGGCAGAACCGTAGAGAATAATCATCGATACTATCAACTCCCATGTAGATACCCCAAAGGGGATTCTTACCATCATTACGATGGGGGAGGTAAACGGTATCATCGAACACCACATGGCTAACGGTCCGTCGGGATTCTCGGCACTGAATATGCCTGCATATAGGGCGAAGATGATAATAAAGGTAATGGGAACCATAAATTGTTGCGTATCCGACTCATTGTCGACTGCCGATCCTATGGCTGCGAATAAGGAAGCATACAGAATATAACCTCCGATAAAGAATAATACGAAACATATGAGCAACTGGGTGAGATTGATACTTCCCAGCATGTTTTGGATTTCTTGCATGGCTCCCATTTTCCCTGTGAGTTGAGCTGCATCTACACCGTTCATGCTCCCTGCGACGGCGGTCATGTTTTCGATATTGGCCGTATCCATACCACCGCTAAAAGAGAAAATCGCTCCCACAGACAAAAATATCCCGATGATAAAAAGAATCCAAATGCCCAGTTGGGTGAGGCCTACCAGTCCGATACTGGTGATTTTGCCGATCATCAGCTCAAAAGGTTTTACCGATGAAACCATTACTTCCACAATTCGGTTGGTTTTTTCCTGCATGACACTTGACATGACTTGGCCTCCGTAGAGCATGAGAAACATATATATAATCAATGTCATGGCCATACCGATAACCATGACCATTTCTGATGAGGTTTGTGTTTCGGCGCCGTCTTCTTCCAAGCGTATAGTGTCGACATGTAGGTTTATGTCGGAATCGTCTATGATTTGTTTGATATTAGGAATATTATATGACAATAATTTCTCGTTTTTCAAAAACTCTTCCATTTGCGACGTGATCATCGACTCACAGCTGTTCGTTATTTGTTTTTGAGAGTAGATGGTCATACCTTTGGGATTGTTCAACAGATTATCTTTGATGATGACATAAGCATAGGGTTGGGATTCTTCGGCACGCATTTCCACCGGGTTGAGTATTCCCTGCGTATAGGTGAATTGGTATTCTTCGGAGTTTTCGTAAATATTCTTGTAAAGACCGGTTTGGTCTATAATGGCTATTTGTCTGACTTCATCGCTCGATAGTTGTGCGAGCCAAATAGGTGCGAATATCAAGGCGACCATGACAATCGGTGAGAGTATCGTCATTAAGATGAACGATTTTTTTTGGACGCGAGTCAGATATTCGCGTTCTATAATAAGAGATATTTTACTCATAATATACAGATTTACTTGATGTTTGTATTTTCTTTGAGAGCCGATTCTCCCACGGTTTCAATAAAAATTTCGTTCATGGTGGGCAGAATCTCTTCAAATCCCGATAACTGGCATTGTTGCGTGAGCAGGGAGATGAGTTCGTTGTTGCTCATTTGGGCATTTCGTTTGCGCAGTGTATATGTAAAATTGGCGTGTCGTTCTTTTGTCTCCAATATTTCATATAGATCGTTGCTTTGCAGATTCCCTTGTTGTACTTCGATTTTGAAGAGATGTTTTTTGTGCTGTTCGCGAATACTGTTTATTTCGCCTTGTAAGACAACATGCGAACGATTGATGAGGCTGATCTCGTCACAGAGCTCTTCGACAGATCCCATATTGTGGGTAGAGAATATGATCGTAGCGCCTTTGTCTCTCATTTCGAGAATTTCTTGTTTCAGCAGATTGGCATTGACGGGGTCGAAACCACTGAACGGCTCGTCAAAAATCAGTAGTTTGGGGTTATGCATAACGGTAGTGATAAATTGTATCTTCTGTTGCATACCTTTTGAGAGCTCTTCTATTTTTTTCTTTTCCCAACCTTTTATGTCGAATTTGTTCAGCCAATATTTCATGCCTTCTTTGGCATCGTTTTTCGATAATCCTTTCAATTGAGCCAAGTATAAAATCTGTTCTCCTACCTTCATCTTTTTGTAGAGTCCACGTTCTTCGGGTAGGTAACCGATGTGTTCCACATCTGAGGGGTGTAAAGGACGCCCTTTTATTAAAACTTCGCCTTCATCGGGTGCTGTAATTTGGTTGATAATACGGATTAACGTTGTTTTCCCGGCTCCATTGGGGCCTAATAGTCCGTAAATGCCGTTTTCGGGAACATGTACGGTAACATTGTCGAGAGCCCGATGAGAAGCATATTGTTTAACAATGTGGTTGGCTTCGAGGTAATACATAGCTTTAATTTGAATAATAGGTGTGTTATTGACGGAACAAAGGAATATATAAAATTTTAATTATACAATAAAAATGATAAAATTTTATTGTTTCTCGATAAATAAATATTGAATTGTATATATTATTGGGGCGAAATAATGCGATCTCCTATTTGTTTGGCCAAAGTGGTTCTCAATTGATTTAATTCTACATTCTGTTCCATTAGTTCGATTATCTTTTCATTATCTTTATTTTGTGTGGCTTCTTTTATTTTTTCCTGTATTTGTTTGATCGTCTGTTCGAGAATAGCATTTTTTAATTCATAGATAGCTCGTGGAATGAGTTCCCATAGTCTATCGGATTCGGTCTCTACTTTTTGATACTTGGTGTGTACTTTACTCAACTGGTATTTATCGCTGACTAAATCTACGGCTAATAAACTTATTTGAGTGTCGGGGTAGGTCGTAAAATAACGTTCGAGAAAATTGCTTTCGAAGGTTTGTAACTCTTCTTTCATTTGCTCGGTTATATTTTCTCGTGCTTCGGCCTCCTTTCTTTGTTTGTCGGTAATATCGCCGTTTTCTAAACGAATTTGTTCGATTATCTCATTTATTTGGTCTTGGACTTTCGGCAATAGCTCTTGTCGCAAAGAAGAGACTTGCTGCGCAACGTGTTCGCGCTGTTGGGAAGCCAGTTCTATAATATGTTTATAGAGAGGGTTGCTGAATGCGATATTATCGATCGCGAGTTCTTCGACAATATACTCCCATACTTTTTGCCAAGTACCCGTGGCCGTTTCGAATAAATCACGGTAACCATATCGTACGACGTAACGGATTAATTCTCGTTCATATTTATCTAAGGGTGATCTATTTTCTCTTTTTGACGATAAAGAGGTAGGGGTAGGGAGGGGGATATTTTTATCTGTTTCCGGTATTTCTGATGAGGCAGGTGTTGCACCCTCTGCGTCGGAGACTTGATTTACAGATATATTATTTCCAAAAGAGTCCTGAATAACAGCCGGTCTCACCGTCTGCGATTGGGAAGATTGATATCGGTCTCGGGTAGATTGTTGTTCTGCCCGTTGTTGTCGCATTTTGTTCAATTCGAATAAAAGGACTTGTTCGTCGATTTGTAATAACCGACTGCATTCTTGCACGTAAACCGATCTTACAATGGTATCGGGTATAAGCGAAATGCTTTGTACGATATTCGAAATGATACCGGCTCGTTTTATAGGGTCTTCTCCGGCATCTTCCAATAGTAATTGAGTTTTGAATCGGATAAAATCCGTTTCATGTGATTTTATATATTGGGTAAATGATTCGGCACTTTGGCTTTTGGAGAAAGAGTCGGGGTCTTCGCCATCGGGAAGTAAGACTACCTTGATGTTAAGTCCCTCTTGAAGTATCAGGTCTATACCTCGCAGTGACGCTTTTATGCCCGGAGCATCACCGTCGTATAGAACTGTGATGTTTTCGGTAAATCGATGTATCAATCGTATTTGTCCGGGAGTCAATGCAGTTCCTGAGGATGCTACGACATTTTCAATGCCGGATTGATGCATGGATAATACGTCGGTATATCCTTCTACCAGATAACAACATTTCTCTTTTTCGATAGCTCGTTTAGCTTGGAAAATACCGTATAGTTCATTACTCTTGTGATAAATGTCCGATTCGGGAGAATTGAAATATTTACTGATTTTTACACCCGATTTGAGTATTCGGCCTCCGAATGCGACGACTTTCCCCGACACACTATATACTGGGAACATCACTCTTCCGGCAAACAGGTCGTAAATACGGTTGTTTTGACCTTCACGGCAAAGCCCTGTTTTTAGTAAATAATCGGTTTTGTAACCTTGTTTCTTAGCTTCTTGTGCAAGTGCATCTCGCTTTTCAGGAGAGTAGCCCAATCCGAATTTTCGAATAATATCTTCATTAAAGCCTCTTTCTCTGAAATAGGCTAACCCCACAGTGCGTCCCTCTTCGGTTTCTAATAGCGATTTACTGAAAAAATTTTGAGCGAAAGCGTTGATGATAAACATACTTTCGCGGTCGCTTCTTTTCTGTTTTTCCTCATCGGTCAACTCTTTCTCATGAATTTCGATATTGTATTTTTTCGCTAAATATTTCAGTGCTTCGTAATACGATAGTTGCTCATGTTCCATAATGAAATGGATCGCACTACCTCCTTTGCCGCAACTGAAACATTTACAAACACCTTTGGATTGAGATACGCTGAACGAAGGGGTTTTATCATCATGAAACGGACACAACCCCCAATAATTAGCACCTCTCTTACGTAGACTTACGAAGTCTGATACTACCTCTACGATATCGGTAGCGGCCATAATTCTATCGATGGTTGCTTGGTCTATCATTCCTTTTTTCTTTTTCTCCACGAAGATAGTTATTTCTTTGCGATAATAATTGGGGTGATTTATATTTTTCAAACAGGAGTAAATTATAGAAATAAAATATTTTTCATTGAATGAATTTTACTAAAAATATTTATTCAACAACTAAATAATGTTAGCTGTTGAATCTTTTTGAAGTAAAAACTTGCTGTCGTATTAGAAAATTCATACATTTGCAATGTGTTTTTCATAGTATTAGATTTAAGGTTAATGAAGATTGGTTGTCGTGAGACAACCTTTCCTTTTTTAAACCCTTTCGTTTTTCTTTATTCCTTTGTTGATATTTAATAGGTGTTGTCGATGTATATGAATAGCTGGTGAGAGACGTATGTTATTCGTTGTATAAGAAGAATTAGGATTTCAAGAATCCTTATGCCCCTCGACTTATTTTGTTTTTATTGAATATAAATATATATTTTTTATTATAAAGTTGTACTAGTTCTTTAATATTATTATATTTGTAAAGAGTTTATTCAAAGGAAGTAATAATTTTAAAGAAAACAGTGTGAAAAAATTTACTTTTTGTGTGGCCTTTGCGGCTTTATCGGTAAGTGCAGGGCTGGCTCGGTCGCCATTTGTGTTGAGTGATGCAGTTCCTGCGGAGTGCATGTCGATGGAAAAGGTGGATATGCCTATGATGAACAGAGCTATCTCCAAACCGGCTTCTGCCTTGAAATTTGATTTTGTAAAAGAGAATCGAAAACATCTGATGAAAAAAGATGCACAGATTGCAGCATTGACAGCACCGGAAGCTCTACCTGCAACGAATGTATCGGATGTCGGATTTGTAGCGAACTGGAACACGGTTTCCGGGGCGAATTATTATTCGGTACAAACTTACAGGCATTTTACGACTACGCAAGATGTTGATTATATTTCCTTGTATGAGGATTTTTATTTTGCAGAAGCTGCTCCGGAGGAGTTTACCAATTATCTTGATGGCTATACCTACCGTCGGAACTGGATTCTTTTGTATGGAAAGATAGGGGATCAGTCTATTATATTCCCTCAAACTTCTTCTAAGGGGCAGACTGAATTGCAAACTCGGGAGATGGATCTTAGCGGTGAGGGTGAAAATGAAACTGTTTATTTCGGTATCACGGCCGAAGGTGCTGTGGGTGATAAAATAGGGATTGGCTATTACTATATAGATGCTGATGGGAATGATCAATCTATGTCATTGGGAACAATTCCTTTCGAAGAGTCGACTTTGGATGCTATGTATGAGGTAGAAGTGCCGTCAAGCGAGTCTGCCGGATTTTATTTGTATACTGTTGGGGCAATGCAGAATACAGGCGATGTGAAATTAAAGACTTTTTTGGTATCGCGAGATCTCACTGCGGGTACTGAATTTATGGAGGTGTATGATTATCGACGAACTCCCGAGACTTCTGCCACTTTCTTTACCATAGAAAAAGATATCGAGACAGAAGGTGTTGTCGATGAGTTTGCATATGCTGTGATAGCTCTTGATGTAAATATGCAAACCGGAAATGTTAATGACAACTCAGATCCGTCCGAAATTATTTTCGTTGGTGAATCCAGCGCTGTTGAGGGATTGAAGGCCAGCAGAGAAAAGATCTTTATACACGACAAGTTGCACGTCGTATTGGATAAACCGGAAACGGTGAGTGTATATAATATGGCTGGTGTATTGGTTGCTTCTTATGAGGGGGGCGAAGGCGACAATGAGTTTTCGTTGTCCGCTTCCGGAGTCTATATCGTAAAGGCCGGTAATACGATTGCCAAAGTAATGAAGTAAGATTGAGTTTGATTAAATATAAAGAAAGGCTTCCTGCGTTACGGGAAGCCTTTCTTTATGATAGATGGTGTTTAGAATTCCCGGGCACACTCTTGCAGAATTTCCGAAAGGGTGGGGTGTGCATGTATCATTTCTTTTAATTGGGCTACGGTCGTTTCTCTGTTCATGAGGGCAGATACTTCCTGCACTAAATCGGCTGCATGAGCTCCGAATATATGTGCTCCAATGATTTTTCCGTTTTCATCGGTTATGAGTTTGCACAGACCGTCAGGTTCTCCCATACTGATGGCTTTTCCATTGGCTCGGAACAAAGTTTTTTTAGCCGTGAACGGTATGCCGCGTTGTTTGCATTCCTCCTCGGTGAGTCCCACCATACCGGCTTCTGGACGAGTGAAGACAGCCGCAGGAATGGTATCGAGCTTTATTCTCTTGTCGATACCGAGAATGTGGTCGATTACTTTGCGGCCTTGAAAAGATGCGGCGTGGGCAAGCATGCAATGACCGTTTACATCTCCTATGGCATAGATCCCGGGGATATTGGTTCGGAGCGTATCGTCGGTTTCGATTCCTTTGGGCGAATATCGTACACCGGCATTATCCAGCCCTATACTCTCTACTCTTGGGCTTCGACCTACGGCAATCAGGACGATGTCGGCCTCGGTGGAGCATTCTTTACCTTTGTGGGTGTAGTGCACGAGCAGTTGTGCTCCGCTTCGTTCAATCGATTCGACGGCAGCTTGGTTGTAAAATTCGATACCCCGTTTGGATAGTACTTGTTTCAGACGCTTACTGATGTCGCTGTCGAAGTTGGGAAGAATTTCTTTGGCGTATTCGAGCATGGTGACCGTGCTGCCGAAACTACGGAAGATGGAGGCGAATTCGAGCCCGATGACTCCGGCTCCAATGATACACAGTTTTTGGGGGATATGGTCGATGTCGAGCATTTCGGTCGAAGTGAGTACGCCGGGTAGGTCACAACCTTCGATCGGAGGTCTTTTGGCTGTCGAGCCGGTAGCGATGAGTATGTGTTCGGCGGTATATTTCTTACCCGATTCCGATATTACCGTATGTGCATCGAACAGTTCGGCACGTTCGGGAATGTAGGTGATAAGTTTGTGCTTCAATAGAAATTCTATGCCCGATGTCAGTTGGGCGACAACTTCGTTTTTCCGTTCCATGATACGTCGGAAATCGATCGTCGGGGCAGAAACATGGAATCCCCATGTATCGCAATCGGTTATTGTATCGGCTATTTCGGCGCTACGGCAAAGGCATTTTGTAGGAATACAGCCTTCGTGGAGGCAGGTTCCCCCTGCTTTCCGCTGTTCGAACAAGGTTACACTCAGCCCCTTTTTCGCTGCATATACGGCTGTTTCGTAACCTCCGGGGCCGGCTCCGATGATGATGACATCGCTGTTCATACTTGAATTTTATAAAAAATCGGAGAGGAGAAAGAGGTTTGTCTCTTTCTCGGTCTCCGATAGTTGAATATTATGATTGTTTTTGTAAATCTTTGAATCGTAAAATCGGATTTTTCGCCGCTGTGGTTTCGTCGAGCCTTCTCACCGGAGTGGAGTGGGGCGCGCTTTTTACCAAATCGGGGTTTTCGATCGCTTCGTGGGCGACCGTGCGCATCACCTCTATGAACTCGTCGAGAGTCTCTTTCGATTCCGTTTCGGTCGGTTCGATCATAATCGACTGATGGAACAACAAGGGGAAATAGATCGTGGGCGCATGGTAGCCGTAGTCGAGCAGTCGTTTGGCGATGTCCAATGTAGTCACTCCTGTGGACTTGTCGAGTAATCCGTCGAATACGAATTCATGTTTACAGATGCCTTCGATGGGCAGATAGTAACAGTCTTTCAGCGATTCTTTTACGTAGTTCGCATTTAATGTCGCTAACTCTCCCACGTGTTTTATCTGTTCTTTTCCCAGTGACAGGATATAGGCGTATGCTCTCATCATCACTCCGAAGTTCCCGAAGAATCCCGAAATGCGTCCCATACTGTCGTTTCCTCCTTCGATGGAGTATTTATCGCCTTTTTTAACGATTCTTGGGCGGGGCAAATAATCGACGAGTGCAGGGGAAACACCTACGGGACCACTGCCGGGACCGCCTCCTCCGTGAGGGGTGGAAAAGGTTTTATGCAAATTGATGTGCATAATGTCGAAACCCATGTCGCCGGGACGGCAACGTCCCAACAAGGGATTGAGGTTCGCTCCGTCGTAGTAGAGCAGGCCTCCGCAACCATGTACCAATTCGGCAATTTGGGGTATCTCTTTCTCGAAAATACCCAATGTGTTGGGGTTGGTCATCATGATACCGGCTATCGTATCGTCGAGCAACGGTTCGAGTTTCGTGACATCTATCGTACCTTCGGGCGTGGAAGGAACTTCGACAATCTCCAATCCACACACTGCCGCACTGGCGGGATTTGTACCGTGGGCACTGTCGGGGACGATTACTTTGGTGCGCTTCAAGTCTCCTCGCTTGATGTGGTATTGTCTCATCAACATTAGACCGGTCAATTCACCGTGGGCTCCGGCAAATGGATTTAGTGTAAATTCTGCCAGACCTGAAATCTCGGATAGAGCATGAGCCAATTCGTAATAAAGACGTAAAGCCCCTTGTATGGAATTCTCGGATTGTAATGGGTGCAATGCCGTGAACGATTCCATAGAAGCCATTTCCTCATTGATTTTGGGATTGTATTTCATCGTACAAGAACCCAATGGATAGAACCCGGTTTCAACTCCGAAATTTTTATTGGAGACATTGGTATAATGACGCACGACATCAAGTTCGCTCGCTTCGGGGAGTTTGGCCTCCGTCTCTCTGCGCAAAGATTGCGGGAGGTCGGCTAAGGAATAGTTTCCGAAGTCGGATTGTTGCAGGGAATACCCTATGCGTCCCGGCTTTGAAATTTCAAAAATCAGCTTATCGTAGTATTTCATGGCTTATCCCTCCTTTTCGATTAATGATACCAGATTGTCTATTTCTTCCCGGGTGCGTTTTTCGGTCACGCAGAATAGGAGAGCGTCGTCGGTTCCCTTGACAGGAATACCGGCCAAGAAGCCTTTTTCTTCGAGATGTTTCAGGAGTGTGTCCCGATTCAAGGTCGTTTTTACGGCAAACTCTTTTAAGAACGGCTTGTCGAAACAGAGCGAAAATTTACCCGTTTCCAGCAATTTGTCGCACAGGTAGTGCGCTCCCGCATAGGATTTCTCATTGACTTCCTTCATTCCTTGTTTTCCCATTAGAGCCATGTATATCGTTACATACAGAGCCATAAGGGATTGGTTGGAACAAATGTTGCTGTTCGCCTTTTGGCGACGAATATGTTGTTCCCTTGCCTGTAAGGTAAGTACAAACGCCCGTTTACCGTCCACATCGGTTGTGGCTCCGACGATACGTCCTGGTAATTTCCGTACTAAATCGCGGGTGGCTGCGAGATAACCGACATAAGGGCCTCCGAAATTCAAAGGCATCCCCAATGTCTGTCCATCGCCGCAAGCGATGTCGGCTCCCCATTCGCCGGGCGTTTTCAGCACGGCCATAGCCGAGGGGTCGGCATAGACGATAAACAACGCTTTGTGTGCATGAGCATTGTCGGCGAATCCGGAAAAGTCTTCGATGATTCCATAGCGGTTCGGGGTACTTGCAATAACACCGGCCACATCGTCGGCTTCGAGCAGTTTCTCCATGACGGCTTTGTCGGTGACACCTTCTTTTTCGGGAATCATTTCCAGATTTACCCCGTGGAAACGGGCGTAGGTTTCGATAACCTCGATGACTCTGGGATTCAGTGTTTGGGAAACAATGACTTTATTGCGTTTCTTGGCATGGGCAATCGACATGAGCATGGCTTCGGCTGCGGCCGTAGCTCCGTCGTACATGGAAGCATTGCAACATTCCATACCGGTCAGCTCGCATATCATGCTTTGAAACTCGAATATATATTGTAGTGTTCCCTGAGAAATTTCGGGCTGATAGGGAGTATAGGCCGTGAGGTATTCCGAACGGGAGATAAGTTGGCCGATAACCGCAGGGGCATAATGGTCGTAAGCGCCGCCTCCGGCAAAGGGAATGAGTTTTTTGTTCGTCTTTCCTAATTCCCGAAAGTAGTTTCTGACTTCATCTTCGGACATCGATTTTTTCAAATCATAATCTTTGTCGAAGCGAATGTTTTCGGGAATCTCGGCATAAAGCTCATCGAGAGACGATAACCCTATCTTCCCCAGCATTTCGGAAATATCGGCTTCGGTATGCGGGAAATATTTGTACATGATGTGTTCCTCCGTCGATTATTCGCAAATGGCTTTGTAGGCTTCGGCATTCATCAGACTGTCCAGTTCGGACTTATCGTTGATTTTAACTTTGCAAATCCAGTTCCCGAAAGCATCTTCGTTCAATAATTCGGGCTCGTCTTCCAGTTTATCGTTAATCTCCACGACGATACCGCTGATGGGCGATAACAGGTCGCTGGCGGCCTTTACGCTTTCGACTGCACCGAACTCTTCTCCTTGATTCAGTTCGTCGTCCACTTCGGGAAGATCGACGTAAACGACATTACCTAATTGATGTTGTGCATAATCTGTGATACCGATATATCCAAATTCGCCTTCTACTTTTAACCATTCGTGTGATTCGGAGTAATAAAGTCCGTCTAATACTGTACTCATAATTATTTGTTTTTAAGTTGTCAATAAATCATTTTTTATAATTTTTTTCGTAGAAGCGTTTCTTAACAACCGTTCCTTTGAAAAATTTTTTGCGAATGTGTATCTCCACTTCGGTCCCCAATGCGGCGTGCGCACTGTCGATGAGAGCCATACATACACTTTTCCCGGTAGAGATTGAATTGTAACCCGTGGTGACGTGTCCGATGACTTTTCCATCGGCATAAACTTCGTAGCCGCTACGCGGAATGGCTTTGTCTGCTAATTCGATACCTACGATTTTTCTTTTTATGCCTTCTGCTTTTTGCAAAATGATGGCCTCTTTGCCGATGAATTCTTCCTTGTCGAGTTTTACGAACATACCTAACCCGGCTTCGATGGGAGTAATGTCTTTTTCGAGCTCATGTCCATACAAGGGAAGACCTACTTCGAACCGCAGCGTGTCGCGGCAACCTAATCCACAGGGAAGAACTTGTTTGGAATCCACCAATATATCCCATACCCGATTGATGAAATCGTGGCTACCGTATAGTTCGAAGCCGTCTTCTCCCGTATATCCGGTGCGCGATACGATTATCGTTTCGTTCTCGTATTTCATTTCTTTGCAGGTATAGAAAAGCAGGTCTTTCACATCGAGGTTCAGAAGTTTTTCTATGCAGGCTTCGGCGTGAGGTCCTTGTACGGCAACTTCTCCGTAATAGTCCGACAAATTTTCTATTTTCAGATCATATCCGGTGCTATGTTCCACAATCCATTGGAAATCTTTTGCAATGTTCGATGCATTTACTACCAAGAAAAATCGCTCTTCTCCCATTTTGTAAACCAGCAAGTCGTCTACCGTTCCACCTTCGGGATACAGCATCATGCCGTAAAAGATTTTACCGATTTCGGCATTTCGAATATCGTTGGTGAAAATATGATTGATGTATCGCTCGCTATCGGGGCCTGTGATGAGAATTTCGCCCATGTGAGAAACGTCGAATATTCCGGCGGCATGGCGTACGGCATTATGCTCTTCGATGATTGTCGTATATTCGATGGGCATGTCGAATCCGCCGAATGGCATCATTTTGGCTCCCAAGTCGAGATGTTTTTGGTGCAGGCATGTTTTTAATATATCTTCCATAGTCAACAGGTTTTTTGTTATAGAATTTTTTAATTGTTATTGAATAATATATCGATGAAACTTTTTCTGCTCAGTTGGCGTATATAATTCTCGATGGGATTGTCATCGAGAATGCGGTTGACAGACTGAGGTGTGAAAGGAACGTTTTGAAATTTGTTCAAAAATTCGTCGATTTCTCCGACGAGAAAATAATCTCCTACTAAATTCATCGATTTGATGATTCCGTTTTTGATTTCCAATCGTATTTCTATTTCGCCGGCAGGGACGTAACCTTTCCGTATCCATGTGTAGCGGGGATTGTTTCCCAATATCCATTCGTCCCGGAGGTATTCCGTTTCTATTTTTTCAATGTGAACGATATCTTTTTGAGTCAGACATTCTTCGTGATCACAAAGTGACGAGCGTATGAATCTCTTGAATTCTTCGATGTCGATGTCGAGATATTCTTTAAGGTTGGTTACTCTTTTTCTGACGGATTCGATTCCCTTAGTAATGAGTTTCTCGTTGTTGGGGGTAATGGATAGAACCAAATCTTCGAGGTTGGTATCGAAGAGCATAGTACCGTGGACGATACTTCTGCCCGACGTGCGATAGAACGCGTTTCCCGATACTTTTTTACCATCGACGGTAATATCGTTTCTCCCTGAGGCGACAGCTTTTACCCCCAGTTTGTTGAGTGTGTGTGCGATTAATTGCAGGTAACGGTCGAATGTGAAACTGACATTGAAATCGTCGGTAATATACGAGAACATGATGTTGCTGAAATCGGCATAGACACAACCTCCTCCCGATTTACGACGGTAATATTCTATTCCGTGAGAGCGGACATAGTCGAAATTGATTTCGTTTTCCATCAATTGGTTTCTTCCGAAAATGACCGTGGGATTGACCTGCCACATGAAAAAGCAATCTTCACCGGGCCGATTATGGGCTATGTATTCCTCCATAGCCAAATAGAAAGACAGACGGCGTACGGCCTTATCCGGTAGGGCGATATATTTCATAGGTATCAGGTCTGCTGAAATTATACCTTACAAATTTATATATTCTTTTGTAATGGGAAATACATTGACCCGAAATTTTCTTGAATTTTATTTTCGAGACGAAGAATCCTTTTATCTTTGCATAAAAGCGAAAAGTAATAAATTAGAGGTAAAAATGAAAGAGGACTTGAAATATAAAGGCGTAGATTTTTCGGATATTGAATCGGATAGAGAGTTTTACGGGTGTACATTCGAAGAATGCAGTTTTGCACAGGCAAAACTGACAAACGTATTATTTTCTCGGTGTGAGTTTATTCGTTGTGATTTTAGTTTATGTAAAATTTACGGAGTTTCTTTTCAAGATGTGAGATTCGTGGGGTGTAAGATGTTGGGGGTCGATTTTACCGGGTGTAAGGGATTGCTCTCTTCGTTTGATTTTGAGAAATGTCTGTTGCAGTTTTCTTCGTTTATCGGTATGAAGTTGAAGTCATGTAACTTTATCGATTGCAATTTGGAAGAAGCGGATTTTACCGAATGTAATCTTGCGGAGGCTAATTTCGATTGTGCCGTATTAAATAGAACCGTATTTTTTCATACGAATTTAGAACAAGCCGATTTCTCTACTGCGATCGGATATGAAATAGATCCCCGTCATAATTCATTGAGAAAAGCCCGATTCTCTCTGGCGGGAGTAATCGGGCTTTTACGACCTTTCGGTATAGTTGTAGATTAATTTAGTAATTTTAGATATTCACTTGATTTACCGTGTGTCCTTCCAAATATTGCCGGATATTGTCGGTTGCAATCTTCATCAATCTTTCCCGAGCTTCGAAAGTGGCCCATGCGATGTGGGGAGTGATGAAACAATTACGGGCATGTATAAGCGGATTGTCTTTTCGAGGAGGTTCTTGCGATAGGACATCTACCCCGGCCGCTTTAATTCGACCTTCGTTCAAAGCGTCGGCCAAATCCTGCTCGTTAACGAGAGGCCCCCGTCCTGTATTGATGACAATGGCCGATGGCTTCATAAGCCCGATGGTTCGGGCGTTTATCAGATTACGAGTCGTGTCGGTCAAGGGGCAATGCAGGGTGATTACATCGCTTTCGGCTAGTAAGGTCTCCAATGTTACGGGAGTGACATAGTCGGGCAGTTGGTCTTTCTTTTTCGATGTTTGGGCTAAAACATTCATTCCGAAAGCATGAGCGATTCTTGCGACTGTGCTGCCTATATTACCGAACCCAATGATACCGATATTTTTTCCTGCAATTTCGAATATGGGACTTTTCTGAAAAGTGAAATCTTTACAGTCCGCCCATTCTCCCGATTTCACACATTGTGAATGGGCGGCAACGTCGCTGGCTATGTTGAGCAGATGAGCAAATACCATTTGAGCGACCGACTCGCTGCTGTAAGCCGGTATATTGGTAACGGCGATACCTCTATTCTTTGCCGCTTCTACATCGACGATATTATACCCGGTGGCTAATACGCCGATGTAGCGTAAATGAGGTAGTTGCTCCAATGTGGTTGCGCTCAATGGAGTCTTGTTTGTGAGAACGATGTCGGCCAAAGCAGCCCGCGATACGATTTCGTCAACAGAGGTACGGTCATAAACGGTGAATTCACCCATTCTTTCGATACCCTCCCACGACAAATCTCCGGGATTCAAACCGTATCCGTCGAGCACGACAATGCGATGAGACTTGCGTTTCTCTTCGATGACGTTTTCTGTTGTGTTTTTCAACTCTTCCCACGATAGCTCGTCAGCTTTTACTTTGTATCCGTTGGTCACTTTCCACTCTCTCATAATCTCTTTTATTTAATGTCAATGGCATTTTTTACTTTTTCATCGGTCAATGCTATTTTCAGGACATCGGTAATATTTTTTACATAGTGGAATGTGAGTCCTTTCAAATAGGACTCTTTGATTTCCTCTATATCTTTTCGGTTTTCTTCGGAGAGTATGATCTCTCGTATTCCTGCACGTTTGGCCGCGAGGATTTTTTCTTTGATACCGCCTACGGGAAGGACTTTTCCCCGTAACGTGATTTCACCCGTCATAGCTAAATGGTCTTTCACTTTTCGTTGGGTAAAAGTCGAGGCCAGCGAAGTTACCATCGTAATACCGGCCGAGGGACCGTCTTTGGGTATAGCACCCTCCGGCACATGGATATGTACGGCCCATTTATCGAAGATGTCTTCATCGATACCCAATAGCGAAGCATGCGATTTGATATATTGCAAGGCAATTACCGCCGACTCTTTCATTACATCGCCCAAGTTCCCGGTCAAGGTGAGCTTTTCTCCTTTCGACTTGCTCAGGCTCGACTCGACAAACAGAATCTCGCCTCCGACTGCTGTCCAAGCCAGTCCCGTTACGACACCGGCATAGTCGTTGTTCTCATATTTGTCCCGGTTGTATTCCTGAGCGCCCAAATATTCGTGTAGATCGTCGATAGAAAGGGTGGGGTTATATTCTTTACCGGAGGCTTTCAGTCGAGCGACTTTTCGCATGATGCGGGCTATTTTTTTATCGAGTTCCCGAACGCCCGATTCGCGGGTATATTGGTCGACTATTGCAGCCATTACTTTTTTGGGAATAACGACATCACCTTCCTTTAATCCGTGATTTTCGAGTTGTTTCGGTACTAGATGCCGACGTCCAATCTCTACTTTCTCTTCGATAATATATCCACTGATGTCGATTAGTTCCATGCGGTCGAGCAGAGGTTGAGATATGGTATTCAAATTGTTGGCAGTAGCGATGAACAAAATTTTCGACAAATCGTAATCGATGTCGATATAGTTGTCGTGAAACGCATTATTCTGTTCTGGATCCAATACTTCGAGTAAGGCCGAAGCCGGATCGCCTTTGAAATCGTTTCCTATTTTGTCTATCTCGTCCAATACGAAAACGGGGTTCGAGCTTTTTGCTTTGATGAGCCCTTGTATGATGCGTCCCGGCATTGCTCCTATGTAGGTACGGCGATGTCCTCTTATTTCGGCTTCGTCATGTAGGCCGCCTAATGAGATACGGATATATTTTCTGTTCAACGCTTCTGCGACAGATTTTCCCAACGAAGTTTTTCCTACGCCCGGAGGACCATACAGACAGATGATGGGTGATTTCATATCACCTCTTAATTTCAGCACAGCCAAATGTTCGATGATACGTTCTTTGACTTTATCCAATCCGTAGTGATCTTTGTCTAATTGTTTCTGGACATGGTTGAGGTTGAAATTATCTTGGGTATATTCGTTCCACGGAAGCTCTAACAACGTGTCCAAATAGGTATATTGTACAGAGAAGTCGGGCGATTGAGGGTGTAGCCTTTCGAGTTTTCTCATTTCTTTTTCGAAAATCTCGGCAGTTTTACTGTCCCATTTCTTTTTTTCGGCTCGTTCACGCAATTCCTGAATATCTTGGTCTTGCATGTTCCCACCCAATTCTTCCTGTATGGTGCGTATCTGTTGTTGCAGGAAGTGCTCTCTTTGTTGCTGATTCAAGTCTTCGCGTGTTTTGGACTGTATGTCGGCTTTGATTTGTAAGAGTTGAGCCTCTTGCGTCAGCATTTCATAGAGCTTGAACAAACGTTCTTTGATATTGCTGATGGTGAGCAATTCTTGCTTTTGGGTTGCAGATAACGGAATATTCGCACCTAAGAAATTGACCAAATAATGCGCACTATCTATGTTCCGAATAGCAAATACCAATTCTTTGGCTTGTTCTCCGATATTTTTCAACAGTTCGAAAGTCAAGTCTTTCAAGGCGGAAACCAAAGCCTCGAATTCCTTGTCGTTGGCATCGGGTAAAATTTCATTTTCCAGCGATACATTGGCTCTCATATAAGGGAACGTTTCGGTAATTTCGTCGATTCTAAACCGTTTCATTTTCCCTTGCAATATGACAGTCGTACTCTCGTCGGGCATTTCCAGAATCTTGATGATTTCACCGATAACTCCTACTTCGTATAAATCGTCTTTTCCCGGATCCTCTACGGCGGCATCTCGCTGACAAACCACACCGATAGGGGTGTGACTGTTTTGGGCATCTTTGATCAACTGTAAAGATTTGGTTCTTCCTACGTTGACAGGGATAGCCACTCCCGGGAATAATACCATATTGCGTAATGCAAGAATGGGCAATCCTTTTGTATTTAAAGTCTTACATTCCGAATCGTTTTGTCCTGATATTTCTGTAAACAGAGGCATAATCGATGGTGTATTTTCGTCGTTTTCGCAGATCATATAATTGTTCTTAGGTGTATGATTAAATATTGACATTTTGACAGGTTTAGGTTTGTCGTTTTTTCATTAAACCTATTTTTACCTATCGTTTTACTCTATTGTACAAGTCGCGTGCCAAAGTTAAGCAAATAGCATGGCATTGTCGAAATTATTATGTTTTTTTGTTTATTTTGCAGGGCAAATGAGTGATGGTATGGCAAATTCTTTTTTTAAGTTTAAACAGTTTACGATACATCAGGAGCGTTCGGCAATGAGAGTCAGTACCGATGGCGTATTATTGGGCGCTTGGAGCAGAGTGGAAAAATCGAATCGCATTTTGGATATCGGTACAGGAACAGGATTGATAGCGATTATGGCGGCTCAACGTTCATTGGCTCGAATCGATGCCGTAGAATTGGACTTCGGTGCGGCCAGTGAGGCGGCATTCAATGTCTCTCTTTCTCCGTGGAAGGATAGGATAACGGTATATTGTATGGATTTTTGTAGGTTTTACGATAAAACTACAAAGCCGGTGTATCATCATATTTTATCTAATCCTCCTTATTTCATAGATTCTTTGCTCCCTCCCGATGGCAAGAGAGAACGGGCTCGACATACGGGAACTCTTGATTATGAAGTTTTATTCGAGGGTGCGTCCTATTTATTGTTGCCCGATGGGAAGTTATCTTTGGTATCTCCGGCCGATTTACAAGAACATCTTATTTTTATTGCTTCGTTGTATGGATTCTATCCGGTGCGGTTTACTTATGTTTCGGGTATTTTGGGTAAAGCTCCTAAACGATTGTTGTCGGAGTGGAGTAGAGCTCGTAGACCATTGGAAGAAAATGCTTTTTCCATAGAGAAAAGAGGGGAGGGATACACTCTTGAATATATAATGCTTACTCGTGATTTTTATTTGAAGATGTAGTCACTGAAACAATTACGGTGTCCCATGTGTTGTATAGCAAAGATTGTATCATTTAAAATAAATAATTATGGATATTGCAACAATGCATTTTTGGGGAAAGACCAAATATTGGTGGGCTTTGATTATTACGGGTATATTGATGATCCCTTGCGGACTGTGGCTATGGTTTCAACCGGCATTGGGATACGAGGTGTTATCTCTGTTGTTGGGGTGGCTTTTGATTCTTTTTGGAATTGTTCAGCTCATTGTATCGGGCAATGTTAAACAAAAAGTTCGAGGATGGGGCTGGTGGCTTGCCGGTGGAATTATCGATATACTTATCGGGTTTATATTAGTCGGGAATTTATCTTTCAGCGAGGCTGTGCTTCCTTTCTTTTTTGCCTTTATTTTTGTGTATAAAGGGATTGCGAATTTGTTTTCTGCATTGAATATGGTTTCTACCCATAGATATTGGTGGTTGTATTTGGTTAACGGGTTGTTATTGTTGATACTTGGATTGTTATTCTTCGCTTCACCTTTTACGGCTGCGTTTTCTATTATTTTTTTGTGTGCGGCTGCCTTTATTTATTGGGGATTTTCTCTTATTTTCTTCGGTTATTCTTTGAGACCCGTGGAACAGTAGGGGAAAAAGGAATTATTCGGTAGGTTTCAAAGCGCTCTCCATAAGGGGGCGCTTTTTGTTTAAGGGAGTTAAAACCTTTTGTGAAGGCTCTTTATAAAGTGGAAAAGAGTATATTTGTAAAAATTATAGGAGTGGGATGCAGCATTTAGTCTGTTTTTAGACTCTTTTTAATAAAGGTCATTAAACTATTCTTGCAAAAGAGAGTCTAATAGATATAATTTCAATAGAGTAATTTAAGATTAAGGAGAGATGATTATGAAAACAAAAAAATTTGCCCTGTTGATTATATTGTCGATGTTGGTGACGGGTTTTGCCGGGGCAGACTCGTATATAGTCGAAGATGATATTTATTATAATCCGAACGATAAAAATCCTGTTGTAGAAAAGAAAGAAAAAGAGGCCCAGAAAGAACTTCAAGAGAAAGCTGCGGTTAAAAAAACATTGATGGCAACGTCGGATAATCACTTTCGAGATGTCGATGAATATAATCGTCGTGGAGAATCTTCCGATATGACGCTTGAAGATATTGCGGCCAATCAGAAAGAAGATTATGTAGAATACAATGTGGTCGATGAAAATGGCGACGACGGATATTATTTGAATGGTTTTAACGGCTCCGACTCGGATTATGAATACGCTTTGCGCATTCGCCGTTTCCACAATCCAAAGTTTGTCGTTTCGGTAAGCGACCCATTCTATTCCGATATTTATTTTTTGGATAATAACGATTGGAACGTTTATATCTCGGATAATTATGCGTGGGTAACCCCGACATGGACAAATCCGTGGTATTGGAATTATACATGGGCGCCATATTCTTATACCAGCTGGTCTTGGCGTTGGAGTTTGGGTCCGTGGGGATTCTCGTTCGGATATGATCCTTTTTACAGTTGGGGTGGTTATTGGGGCTGGAATTCATGGTATCGTCCTCCTTTCTACCACCATCACCATCATCATTATTACGATCGTCCTTACTATGGTTGGAACAGACCGTATCGTCCTCAGTACACTCCCAACGGCCGCACTCCTAACCGCTATGGCGGTAGTGCGATATCTTCCGGGAACTCTGCTGCATCGAGCAGGCGGCGTGCGACTGTCGGCACAGGGACTTCGGGAAATACGACCGGTCGTCGTACGGTTGGAAATGTAACTTCTACATCGGGCGGACACGGTTCACAATCGGTAAATGGAGTACGTACAAATCGAGGCACTGTAATAAGCAATAGTTCCAATTCGAATGGCAACCGGGGGTATAGTTTCGGGGAGGCAAATTCTTCCAGAAGGGGGAATTCCTCATTTTCAGGAACGGTTTCTAACCCATCGAGTAGTCAAAGTAGAAGACAGACGACCATCAATAATAATACAAACTCTTCGAGAAGAAATTATAATAGTATAGGAAATGGTGGACGAGGTAGTTCCTCGTATAATCGCAGTACACCTTCTTCCAATCGAAATTCGGGTTACTCGAATAGTTCTTCGTCGAGTCGTCGTTCCTCCGGTAGTTATTCTGCTCCGTCTCACTCTTCTTCGTCGAGAGGAAGTGGAACGTCTTCCCGGGGAAGTAGCAGTAGCGGACGTGGTGGACGCAGATAAATAGGGTTGAATTTTCAAAATGAGACATATGAAGAATGTAAGATATGGTTTGGCATTAGCTGCTCTATGTAGCAGCTCAATGCTTTTCAGTCAGGGAGTTGTTGATGCTTTGAAATATTCTCAACAAGACATACGGGGAACGGCTCGTTATATGGGTATGGCGGGCGCTTTTGGCGCATTAGGAGGGGATATTACGACATTGAGCCAGAATCCGGCAGGTATAGGAGTTTATCGCAATTCCGATATAGCTGCAACGATAGACCTTTCCAATCAAGTAAGTTCGGTGAATACGGCTGGAAATAGAATGTCCGATAGCAAGTTTAATGTTTCATGTAATAATTTTGGCTTTGTATGGACTGTCCGTTTTAATCAGGAAGCCTTGAAAAATTTGAATTTCGGTTTTGCTTATAATAAGCAAAAATCGTTTGACCGCTCCTATAAAGCCGGCTATTCGGGGATAACCGGAGCCAGTTCGCTTTCGGGGTATATTGCCCATTTATCCGAAGGTTATTCTGTTGCGGATTTAGCTTATCCAGACAATAGTGGGAGTAGCTATGATCCGTATAACAATAATCCGTGGTTGAATGTATTGGGATATCAGTCCTATTTGATAAATCCAAAAAGTACGACAGGAAATACATGGAATAGTATAGTAGGAAACGGTACGAATACAACGGGAGATCTCTATGTTCGAGAGAAAGGTTCGATCGATGAATACAACTTTAATGTCGGGGGAAATATCTATAACGTATTTTATTGGGGGTTAGGAATTGCCGTTACCGACTTTTCTTATGATATTCAAAGCGGATATGGTGAAAATTTTACGGGGGGATATATCTCATCGGGTAGCCCGAGTGTGGACGGCTGGTACTTGATGAGAAATGCATTACATACGAACGGATCGGGGATAAAAGTCAATTTGGGTGTCATTATGAGAGCCACCGATAATTTCCGTTTGGGCTTTGCTTTCCATACTCCTAATTATTATAAAATGACCGATTCGTATGTGGCATCGGTGAAATATGATTTTAATGAATCGGGGACACGTTATGACGATTTAGCCGAAACGCCGAGTGGAAGTTATGATTATGAATTTCAATCTCCGTGGCGTATGATAGCCAGTGCTGCTTATGTTTTTGGACAAAGTGGAATTTTAAGTTTTGATTACGAGTATACATCTAGTAATAATATGTCGTTCGACGATCCCTATTCGGTCGATGCTTTTTATAAAACTAATCAGGAAATTACGGAGATGGTTTCTCCTATGCATACATTTAAAATCGGAGGCGAATTTCGTATTACACCCCAAATCAGTGCTCGTTTAGGATATGCTTATCAGACTTCCCCTGTGAAATCGGAATACAGGTCGGGACGCGAAATTCCTACGGCCGGAACGCTTACGATGTTTACCTTAGATAGAGAGACCAATTATTTTACAGTAGGTTTGGGATACCGCTTTTCGAATGTTTATGTAGATATGGCTTATATGCATCGCTACCGTCGTAGCGAGCTTTTTCCGTTCTCTCCGTTGCCGGCTGCTGTGGATAATCCTTATAATCCAGATCAGACAGAGCCGTCGTTGGCCATTTCGCCTCAGATATCTTCGTTGACGGACCATAATAATTCTTTTGTTTTAACTTTGGGTGTAAAGTTCTAAGACAGAACGGAAATATATTTTGAAAGAGCGACTTAAAATCTAAGTTGCTCTTTTGTTTTTTATGAAAAGAAATGTATATCTTTGAAAAGATATGGAAAAATTCCATGACAAGATGGAAGAAAATTTTGTGATAGATACAGGGAATAAAGAATTTCAAGACGCTTTGAGCTTGATTCAATATACATCTCAGTCAGTTTTTTTGACAGGGAAAGCGGGTACGGGCAAATCTACTTTTTTGAAATATGTGTGCGAGCATACCAAAAAGAAATATGTAGTTCTGGCCCCGACAGGAGTGTCGGCGATTAATGTGGGTGGTAGTACGATTCATTCTTTTTTTAAGATGCCGTTTCGGCCCATGTTGCCCGACGATCCCGATTTGAGTTTGGCGGGAGGAAGAATATATGAATTATTAAAATACAATAAGAAGCAGCGACAGTTGCTGCGTGAAGTGGAATTGATTATTATCGATGAAATATCGATGGTACGGGCCGATATGATTGATTTTATCGATCGTGTGTTACGGGTTTATTCGGGTAATATGAGGTTTCCTTTCGGTGGCAAGCAGTTATTGTTGGTAGGCGATGTATATCAATTGGAACCGGTTGTGACTTCCGATATGCGAGATATTCTTAGCCGGTTTTATTCTAATTTCTATTTTTTTTCGGCACGGGTTTTTAGAGAAATGTCGTTGGTCCCTATCGAGTTGCAAAAAGTGTATCGCCAGCAAGATGAGCGTTTCGTAGAAGTATTGGATAAAATAAGAAACAATACTGCGACGAGAGAAGAACTCGATTTGTTGAATAGCCGTTATCTCCCGCAATATGAACCTGAGAAGGATAATTTTTCGATTACATTGGCGACTCGTAGGGATCAGGTGGACTATATCAATGAAAACCGACTATCTGGATTGCCGGGGAAAGAATATACATTTACGGGGACGATAAAAGGTGATTTCCCTGAGGGGAGTTTGCCTACTTCGTTGGAACTGGTTGTAAAGATCGGGGCCCAAGTGATTTTTATAAAGAATGACCCGGAACGCAGGTGGGTGAACGGGACGATAGGAATGATTTCGGACATAACGCCCGATGAGAAAATCGAGGTGGTGCTTGAATCGGGTGAGATGTATGAGTTGGAGCGTTGTGTTTGGGAGAATATCAAATATACCTACAATGAAAAAGAAAAGACTATCGAGGAAAGTGTATTGGGCACTTTTTTACAATTTCCCATTCGTTTGGCTTGGGCTATTACCGTGCATAAGAGTCAGGGATTGACGTTTAATCGTGTGATTGTCGATTTTACGGGAGGGGCTTTTGCCGGGGGACAGACGTATGTGGCTTTGAGTCGATGCCGATCTTTGGAAGGTATTGTGTTGAAACGGCAGATCACGCATCGGGATATATTCGTAAATCCCGATATCGTACGGTTCAGCAAAGGTTTCAACGATTCTGTTTTGATAGAACAGTCATTGAAGCTCGCACAAGCCGATCGTCTGTATGTCGAGGCTGTAAATGCTTTCGACGAAGGCGATTTTGACAAGATGTTACAAAGTTTTTTCAAGGCTATCCATACGAGATATGATATTGAGAAACCCGTAATTCAGAGGTATATTCGTAAAAAATTGAACGTTATCAATCAGTTGCGTGTTAAAAATCGGGAACTTCAACAGGCGTTGTCCGATAGGAATACCGTATTGCGTAAATATGCACATGAATATTACCTATTAGGGAACGAGTGTATAACTAAGGCAAAGGATGTGCGGGCGGCTTTGGCCAATTTTGACAAAGCGTTGTCTCTCGATCCTACGTTGATCGATGCATGGGTAAGGAAAGGAATTACGCTCGAAGATCAAGGCGATGAACATGGAGCTATGGCGTGTTACAATGAAGCTGTAAGGTTGAGCCCGTTGAGTTTTAAAGCTCTATATAATCGGGGTAAATTACGCTATAAACAAGGCGATTATGAAACGGCATTATCCGATTTTGCAAAAGCCGTTAAACAAAAACCGTTACATGCTACGGCGCACGATCGACTCGGAGATACTTTTATCAAGCTGGAAATGCCCGATATGGCCGCTCGTCATTGGGCTATTGCAGAAGAGTTGAGGGAGAAAAAACAACAGAACAACAAATAAATAATAACTATGATGAACAAAGGTCTGAAAAAAGGATTGAAGATTACCGGAGTAACCGTGGCGGTTATCTTGGTATTCATGCTTGTCTTGCCATTTGTGTTTAAAGACAAAGTGATAACTATTGTGAAAAAAGAGGCCAATGAGATGTTGAATGCCAAGCTCGATTTTGAATCGCTCGATATCAGTCTCTTTTCTCATTTCCCGAGTGCGTCTATCGAATTGAATGGTTTGACACTTTCGGGTATAGATGATTTTGAAAACGACACGTTGGTTTCTGCTGAATCCATCGATGTGGCTGTAAATGTGATGAGCCTGTTTAGTGACAAAGGTTTCGATGTGAATTACGTCGTTTTGGACAAGCCGTCGATAAAAGCGGTGAAGTTGGCCGATGGACGGGTGAATTGGGATATTATGAAACCGGACACGGTCGATGTGGAAGAAGAAAAAACGGTCGAAGTAGAGGGCGAATCTTCTTTCCGTCTGAAATTGAAAAATTTTAAGATAGTCGATGCTACGATCGTTTATGTGGACGATTCCACGAATATGCAATTCTATACCGATAAACTGAATTTGAAGCTATCGGGCGATATGAGTGCCGATATGACCGATATAGACAGTAAATTGTCCTGTAAAGATATTTACTTCGCGATGGGCGGTATCTCTTATTTGAAACAGGCTGAGGCCGGAGCGAAGTTAACGGTATCGGCCGACTTGAAGAATAATAAATTTATTTTGAAAGAAAACACGTTGAGCTTGAATGCCATTGTCCTGAATCTCGATGGTTGGGTAGCGCTCCTCGACGATGGGGCTATGGATATGGACTTAAAGATAAACACTTCTGAGATAAACTTTAAAGAGATACTTTCTTTGATACCGGCTATATATCAGAATAATTTCGATAAATTGCGCACGACAGGCAATATGTCGCTTACGGCTTTTGCAAAAGGGCGAATGGCCGGTGAGAATATGCCCCAATTCGGGCTAACGCTCGGTGTGAAAGATGCTACACTTAACTATGAAGGAATGCCGGCTTCGGTCGATGGAATCAATATAGGTGCTTCGGTGAGCAATCCGGGCGGAAGTCTGGATAAAACAATTATCGATTTATCGGAATTTCGTCTCTCTATGGCAGGCAATCCTTTCAAGGCCGCACTGTATGCCTCTACACCTATATCGGATTTGAATTTCAAGGCTACTGCCGACGGTACGGTTCATTTGGGGAAAATCAAGGATATTTATCCTTTGGGCGATTCTATAACCCTGAGTGGTATCGTTACCGCCGATTTGCAATTTGCAGGCCGTATGTCCGATATTGAAAAAGAAAATTATCAGAATATAAGAGGGGAGGGAACACTAACTGTCGCCGACATGGATTTAACGATGAAAGGTTTGCCTGCCGTCGCAGTGAAAAAGGCGCAGGCTTCGGTTTCGGCCAAAGCCATGTCGTTGTCTCAGCTCGATGTTAAGGTCGGAAAGAGCGATATTCAAGCCCATGGTTCTTTATCCAATTATCTGGCGTACGTTTTGAAAAATGAGACTATAAAAGGCTCTTTGACGGTGACTTCGTCGCTACTTGACTTGAACGAATTGATGGGTGACTCGGAAACTTCGGGAGAAGAGACCGTCGAAGCCGATACAACGACTCTTTCTGTGATAGAAGTTCCTAAGAATATCGATATGACTTTAAGTGCCGACTTCAAGAAAATCCTTTTCCAGAAGATGGAACTCGATAATGTGACGGGTAAACTTATCGTTGCTGACGGTGCTGTACGAATGACTCCGTTGAGTTTGAACGCATTCGGTGGAGCAATGGTGGCGAATGGTATTTATAGTACGGCCGAGAGCGTTGTTCGTCCTATGGTTAATTTTGACCTCGATATACAAAAAGCCTCCTTTGAAAAAACGTTCGAGCAATTGGACATGATTCAGAAGATTGTCCCCATTTTTGCTAAAACCGGTGGAACATATTCCGTTAAGGTCGACCTGAAATCTGCTCTGGATAGTCAGATGTCGCCCGATTTAAGTTCTTTGACAGCCGATGGTGTCATTCAATCCAACGATATTCAATTACAAAATATCGAAGTATTCAGCCAGTTGGCAACGCTGTTGAAAAACGATAAATTGAAGAATATCGAAGCGAAAGATTTGAAAATCTCTTTTACCATTAAGGACGGTAAAGTAAAGACTTCGCCTTTTGATATGAAGCTGGGTAATATTACAATGAATCTTTCTGGTGTTACAGGCCTTGATCAGACGATTGATTATCGAGCTAAAATCAATATTCCGGGGGCCGGGGCTTTAAGTAATGTTTCGGCGACGATAGGAGGAACGTTCTCCAAGCCATCTATTAAGTTGAATACCGATGAGGTTGTTAAGAATGCCGTGACGGAAGTTTTGGGAGTGGATGCCGAAGATATAGAAGCTCAGAAAGCCGCTATTCGTAAGCAGGCCGAAGAGGCGGGAAATAAATTGATCGCTACGGCGAAATCAGAGAGCGAGAAGCTCATTTCCAAAGCATCGAATCCTTTGGCGAAAGTCGCAGCTCAGGCAGCCGGTAAGAAATTGGTGGAAGAAGCAGAGAAACAAGCTCAGAAGTTAAAGAACGAGGCCGAGAAATTGATAGAGAAACAATATGGTGGGTCGGAATAAGAAAATTCCGATTGAAAGAAAAAGGGAGACGAGATTCGATTTCGTCTCCCCTTTTTGTGGAAAGAAGAGGAGAAGCCTTTTGTAAACTCGAAATATTGTTCCAAAGTGCGGGAACATTATCCGATAACTCCCATCAGATATGCTCTTACAAGTTTATTGATTATCTTGGTCGCCGATAAAAGAAAAGAAGGTGAAAATAGGTATAAATTTTTGTTGCGTATTGGCGATTCTTAGTGCTGATGCGCTATCATTGAACGCAAATGTGACTGTGCCCGATTCGGTAGCGGAGCCGGGTGTTGAACAAATGGATACTTTGGTGGTAGAGAGCAAAGGAGAACCTGAAATCAATTCTTTGTTCCAGTTAGGTAGCAATGTCCCGACGCATTTAAATGTGGCTGCACCGGCAAAAAAACGTCCGTGGTTGGCTGGTGCAGAGGTAGTGGCGGAAGATCTTTTGTTTCATGTGCTTACCCGATATCTTATTAAAGAGGACTATGCTCAAATTTCATGGTCATCGATAAAAAACAATTTTAAGACCGGCTTGTTGTGGGATAACGACAAGTTCGAGACTAATCTTTTTTCACACCCATATCAAGGTAATCTTTATTACAGCAGTGCCCGTTCCAACGGATTGAATTTTTGGGAATCTGCACCTTATGCTCTTTTGGGAAGTTCTATTTGGGAATGGTTTATGGAGACACAACCGGCCTCGATCAACGATATAATGTCTACAACCTTTGGCGGAATGGCCTTAGGGGAAACGACCTATCGTCTGTCTTCGTTGGTCTTGAACGGACAGGCTAGGGGGTGGGAGAGGGCATCCCATGAGTTAGTCGCCGCGTTTTTAAATCCGGTACGGGCAGTCAATCGTTTGATGACAGGGGAAGCGTGGCGTATAGGTCCTCGGTATGTGGATAAAGAAGCGACTATCCCGTTTCATTTTCGATTTGAGGCCGGGTATCGTATGCTCGATAACATTAGGGAAGGCAAGAACAAAAGTATACATGTCGGGTGTATGAATTTCTCGTTGATTTATAATGACCCGTTCGAAATTGAAGGGAATGTTCCGTTCGAACATTTTACGGCTCGAATGTTGTTCAATATGTTCGCCCATCAACCCATTATCGGAGACGTAAATATTTGCGCTTCTATATGGGGCCGGGAACATGATTATAAAAATGGGAATGAATTGTTTGCCGGTATATTCCAGAATTATAGCTATTACAATAGCGGAAGAATGGATAATGAGTCGAACGAAGTGCCGTTTCGCATTTCCGAGACTGTATCCTATGGCCCCGGTGTTTTATATCGTATGAAATTGCATGAAAATAACACTTTGGCCTTGAACGGATTTGTGTCGGGAGTGGCTCTTGGCGGTGCTTTGTGCGATTATTATCAATTTCACGACCGTGATTACAATATGGGAAGCGGATATAGTATCCGCCTCAACGGCTTGTTTACTTTGCAGCGTCGGTTCGGCATTTATTTGGGATTTGAGAATTACCATATTTTCACGTGGAAGGGGTATGAGCATAAGGACTATGAAAATATGAATCCTCATTATCTCGATGCACAAGGCGCTGTCGGAGACGCTCGTTTGCAGATGATGAATCTACGTGGTTCGTTTGCTATTAGTCCAAAGGTGGGTATCTCTGCCGAAACAGCTTGGTGTCGGCGAAAATCACATTATAAATATTTCCCCGATGTCCTGTCCGACACATTTGAATTTCGGCTTATGTTTTCATATCATATTTGAGATATTTACTAAATTTATACATAGTAAAATATGAATATGAAAACACATATTTTTCTTGTTTTTATGCGTTATGCCGAGTTTTTATATCCCATATTGCAAAAACACATGGGGCAATAAATCGTCTGTTTATTAGATTTATTCCGATCGTCGCTGTGTATTGGGGAAAACGATAGGTGTATATTTTGTACTATTCTGTATAATATTATATATTTGTTGTGTAAAATATACCAATAGTATGGTGAAAGATATAATTTCACTCGCTCGGCCTCAACAGTGGCTTAAAAATGTATTTATTTTTCTTCCGATATTTTTTAGCCGGAAGTTGGGTGACGGGGCTTGTTTGAGCTCCGCATTGATTGCTTTTGTTATTTACTGTTTGGTCGCTGGGTCTATATATTGTTTGAATGATATTTGCGATAGAGAATCCGATCGCTTGCATCCGACTAAGTGCCGGCGACCTATCGCTTCGGGTATAGTATCGGTGGGAGCCGGATATGGTATAATGGCTCTGTTGTTGGTCTTGGCAATCGCTTTGACATTTGTTTATGATTCAACCGTCCGGCATGTGTTGCTGATAAATGTCGGTATCTATTTTATTTTGAATATAGCCTATTGTTTTTGGTTGAAACATATTGCGTTGGTCGATGTTTTTGTGATATCGATAGGCTTTGTGTTAAGGGTTCTTGCGGGTGGAGTCGTTACGGGGATATGGATTTCGCCGTGGATTATCTTGATGACGTTTCTGTTGGCTCTGTTTTTGTCGTTTGCCAAAAGGCGGGACGATGTACTCATTTATGAGCGGACCGGAGACAAGATGAGGCTTAATATAGCCCGTTATAATTTGGAGTTTATCAATATGGCGATAACTCTTGTCGGGGTTATCGTGGTCGTTTGTTACATTATGTATACTGTATCACCGGAGGTGATCGAAAGAATGGGGACCTCTAATCTCTATCTGACTACGATATGGGTTTTGGCTGGAATCTTACGTTATTTGCAGTTGACAGTGGTAGATAAGAATAGCGGCAGTCCTACAAAGATATTGATACACGACCGGTTTATCCATGTTTGTATTGTGGGCTGGGTTCTGTCTTTCGGGGTTCTGATTTATTTTTGAGGAATATGAGAATTGCTATTTTCGATTTTGATGGAACGGTTACTACCAAAGATACACTTTTGGAATTTATCAAATTTGTGAGAGGGCCTGTTTCGTTCTATGCGGGTTTTCTTAGGTATGCTCCGCAACTTTTGGCGTATAAATTAGGGCTTTATCCGAATTGGAAGGTGAAACAACAAATATTTTCTCATTTTTTCAAAGGAATGAGGTTGGAGGATTTCAATCGGTTGTGCGAGGAATTTTTTCAAAAGGAAGGAAAGGCTCTTGTTCGGCAAAGTGCAAGGATTGCTATATGGGAACAATTGCAGAAATGCAATAGGGTTTTTATTGTAAGTGCAAGTATTTATAATTGGATCAAACCTTTTGCTTCCGATTTAGGTATCCGGGACATATTATCTACCGAGATCGAAGTGGACGGTGAAGGTTGTCTGACCGGTTTCTTTTCGAATAAAAATTGTTATGGACAGGAGAAGGTTGTGAGGCTGCTGGAACAGATTCCCGATTTAGAAAATAATTACTTGATCGTATATGGCGACAGTAAAGGGGATTCGCAGCTATTGAAATATGCCAACGAATCCCATTACCGTGCCCTGTGATTGATTCCTCTTTGGGGAATAGCGGTCTTATACTGTAATCAATTCGTATTGCATAACTCCTAATCCGATCTTTTGTGCATGTTCGAGTCCGGCTTGCCAATTGGTATCGGGGTGCATCAGATGGAATTTATCGGCGCCTTCGAGATGTTCGTGCGGGTGTTTCTCAGTCAGACAACTGCCATTGATTGCCGGTGCTGCGATGACCATATCGGCGCAAGCCTTGTCCAAAGCGACCGGGTCGAATGATGCGAGTATTCCCAAATCGGGGATAATGGCGGCATCGTTGTGATTCCAACAGTCGCATTCAGGTGAAACATTCATAATGAAACTGATGTGGAAATGAGGCTTGTCCTTCAATATGGCTTGGGTATATTCGGCTATTTTATAGTTCAAACGTTCAGACGTATCGCATTCTCCCATTACGGCTGCATCGTGTTGGCATAAAGCGACACATTGCCCGCAACCGACACATTTGGTATAATCTATTTCGGCTTTATGGTTTTGGTTCAAGTGTATGGCATCGTGGGCGCAATGCTTGACACAGATGTTACAGCCTTTACAGTTCTCTGTTTCGATTTTGGGTTGAGAATTACAGTGCAATTCTAGTTTACCGCCTACGCTCGCTCCTCCCATTCCTAAGTTTTTTAAAGCACCGCCGAATCCGGCTTGCTCATGACCTTTGAAGTGAGTCATTGAGATAACTATATCGGCATCGGCTAATGCCGATCCAATTTTCGGAGCCTTGCAGTACTCCCCGTTTAAAGGTATTTCACGGTACTCCGTTCCTTTCAAACCGTCGGCGATAATGACTTGGCATTGTGCTGAAATGGGGTTATATCCATTTTCCATGGCGCTTTGTAAATGGTCTACCGCGTTGGCACGTCGGCCAGAGTAGAGCGTGTTGCAGTCGGTAAGAAAGGGTTTTGCTCCCCAAGAGCGGAGTAGGGTTGCCAGTCGAGCTGCATAGTTCGGACGGAGATATGCTAAATTTCCCGGTTCTCCGAAGTGTATTTTTATAGCTACGAATTGGTCTTTGAAATCGATACTTTCGATTCCAGCTCGTTTGATTAAACGCTCCATCTTGTCGAGTAGATTGCTCGAAGGAGTCGTGTGCAGATTGGTAAAGAATACTTTGGATTTATCCATAGAAATTTGTTTTAAGTTAGTGGTAGAAAATGTAAAATCTATCGTTAAAACGGTGATGTTCGATTTTCCCGGTAGACTGTTCGTTTCTTACATTTATTGCAAAAATAAGGAAAAATCATGATTGTATTATTATCTTTTATTTTATTTGATATGAATAAAATTAATTATATAATAAATAAAATTGAAATTTGTTTGTCGTTTTATCATGATTGTATTATTTTTGTGTCATAAGAAGTAAATGAAAATATATATGAAACAATTAAGATTAATCATTTTATTCTCTATTTTGTCTTTGTCGGTAACTGTGAGGGCTATGAAGGAACAATCGGTGTCATTGGATACACCTACGGGAAAAATTAACGGTAAAATAGGATTACCGGATGCTGAAAAGCCACCGATAGTTTTGCTGATAGCCGGTTCGGGGCCTACCGATATGGACGGAAATACGAATTCCGGCGGATTTTCTATGAAGAATAATTCATTGAAATTGTTGGCGGAGGGGTTGGCGCAGCGAGGTATTGCAACTCTCCGTTTCGATAAAAGGGGAATTGCTTCGAGTTCTGCGGCTACTAAAAAAGAGAGAGACCTTAGGTTCGAAGATTATGTGACAGATGTTCAGGGCTGGATAGATCGGTTGAGCGAGGATAGTCGTTTTTCCGATGTATTTGTTTTGGGGCATAGTGAGGGTTCTTTGATTGGTATGTTGGCGAGTGTCGATAATCCGAAGGTAAAAGGTTTTATTTCGTTGGCAGGAGCCGGTCGGCCGGCTTATGATATAATAGAAGAGCAACTGTCGGGGCAACCGGCAGAGGTCCGGCATCTGGTAAAATCGATCAACGATTCGCTGAAAGCTGGAAAGGAAGTATCCAATATTCCTATGGGATTGATGGCTTTATTCCGTCCATCTGTTCAACCTTATCTCATATCGTGGTATCGGTATAATCCACAAGAGGTGATTGCAAAATTGAGGCAGCCGGTATTGATTATACAAGGCGATAAAGATGTACAGGTGTCGGAGGAGGATGCCAAGCTGTTGGAACAATCTTTACCGAAAGCACAATTCCAGATTTTGAAAGATATGAATCATGTGTTGAAAACGTGTGAGTCGGTCGATATGCAAGTTCAGCAAGCTACTTATGCTAATCCCGATTTACCCGTTCAAGAGGATTTATTGATAACGATTGAAAAATTTGTGAAACGATGACGACAAGCGTGACTAGAAAAAAATTGCCCTTGCGGTGTCCTGCATGCGATGCTCCGCTTAGAGTATCTAAAATGATTTGCGGTCGTTGTGCGACAGAGGTGTCGGGAGAATTTGAACTACCGGTTCTGACCAGCTTGAATGAAGAAGAGCAACGATTTATGCTTGAATTTGTAAAAGCGAGCGGCAGTTTGAAGGATATGGCGAAAAAGATGGGGGTAAGTTATCCTACTGTGCGCAATTATTTAGATGATTTAATAGAGAAACTCAATAACATGGAAGAAAATGAAAGATAGTTGGAAATTTATATCGAATCCTTTTTATAAAGTAGCCGGTTATAAGGCTGCCGGGTGGGGGATATTGGGCATAGTTATAACGACAGCGATCGCTTATGGAGCAGATGTGCATTTTCATGGATTGCTTCATTATGGTGGAGCTCCTCATAGTGAGTGGTGGTGTTTTGTCGTGGAGCATTTGGTGATTTGGTTGATACCTTCGTTATTGGTTTATATATTGAGCCTGTTTTGCAGTCGTTCCCATATTCGTCCGATAGACGTTCTAGGAACAGTTGCTTTTTCCCAGCTGCCTTTTGTTTTGTTGGCTTTGTGCATGGCTTTCCCACCGGTACGGCATTTCATGTCCATACAGTCGTTACAGGCCATAGAGGATGCGCTATCCGATAAAATGTTTCTTTTTTCGGCTATTTGGATAGGGGCTTTGAGTCTTTTGATTGCGATCTGGGTTTTGTATTGGATATTTCGAGCTATTTCGGTTTCTTGTAATTTAAGGGGGCGTAATTTGTGGATTGTGTTTATTGTAGGAACTTTCGGCGGAGATATTCTTTGTCGTTATTTAATAGGGCTGTGTTATTAAGAAGCTGTTTTAAATTTATTGAGAAATAATATTATCATTGCAAGCAGGTATGTTCCGGCCATATTGCGCCCCTGTCTCGCATCTTGAATCCCTTGATTTTTGTCAATAGCCCACTATTGACTGCATATCTCGGACTCCAATCTGCTTCAACATAGGTCTCAATCTGTCTCGGAATAAATTTAAAACAGCTTCTAATAATTTGAAAGGGGGCAATGATTTTATTTGCCCCCTTTCAATATCGGTTTGCGGATAAGGTTTATAACCCTGCGTCTTTTGTCAACTCTTGAAGATGGGTTATTGAAATATCTCCTAATAGACGTATAACAGTAAATTCTCCACAGTCGCCGTCATCGACCAGCATGATTAATTCTTTGATCTTTTTGTCTGTTTTGGGTTGCACGTAAAAAGCTACGGTCTCGCCGTCGTCTTTTACTTTCATCAGTTCTTCGTATGGAGCTTTTTGAAATACGATACTTTCTTTTCGCATTTGAGGAATCAGAGCTTCATTGTCCTCGCAAGTTAAGATTTGAATTCGATCTAACTCGTTGATAACAGCTTTTAGATTTAATCCTTCTGCGTCGATTTGTCCTTCGGGCATCATATTCAGCAATGCCTTCGATATGTTGACGTATGTCACTCCTTTTTGATTAGCGAATTTTTCTATGAAGTTGTTTTCGGCAGTAGCTGAAAGAATACCGAATACAGCTAATAATAGAATATAAATTGTCCGTTTCATAATTATTTGTATTTTAGATGTTTATTGACTATTCGATTGGTCTCGATAATTTCTTTTTGAGCTTGTTGCCATTGGTTCGTCCCCTTATTTAATTTCTGGGAAACGAGAATTAAAGCTCGTTGAGCCTCGGCACAGGCATATATTTCTTGATTGCTGAGTCGTTTGGAAGATGGTTGTCGGTACATGTATAATCCGGTGGAAATCGCTAATATAATACCGGCAGCGATACCGCTTATCCATTTCCAATTTCGGGAAAAAAGAACCTGCCTCTTTTTATCGGGCAACCGATCTATGTATGACGATAATTTTTCTTCCAGATGATCGGGAATATGTACCGAACGATCGGGTATAAGAGATAAAATGATGCGCTTCTCTTGAATAAAATCCTCTGGAACTTCGTGGGTTGCGAGATAGTCTCTCAATCCTTGTTCTTCGGTATCCGATAGATCTCCTTTGAAGAACATGTCTATTTGTTGTCGTAATTCTTGTTCATTCATAATCTTTGTATGAATAGTTCTTTAATCGTTTTTCTGGCTCGGGAGAGAAGTACCCGTATATTGGCGTTACTCAAACCGGTTTCGGTTTCTATCTCGTCAGTGCTTTTGTCTTCGAAATGCCTTAAAAGTAGAATTTTACGTTGTTGTTCGGGAAGTTTATTTATGATGTTCAACAGAACCTTCATGTCTTCTTTTATTTCATAGGCCGTATCGGGTTGTGGAGCAGGCTCTGTCTTTTGAACTAATACAGAATCGTTGTCCGTCTCGATTTGTGGCGCTCTTAGTGTGTCGAGGCATAAATGTTTTATCGTTGTGATGGCATAAGCCTCGTTGTTTTCTATGTTTTCAAGACTTTCCCGTTTCTCCCATAGTTTCAGATAGGTATTTTGTACCATATCTTCTGCATCGTATTCATTTCCAAGATATCGAAAAGCGATGTAATACATTTTCTTATGACAGGGTAGAAATCTCGCTTTGAACTCTTGATGAGTCATATCTAGTTCGTTTTAGATTTTTCGAGCATGTCGGATTTTAAGTTCCCTTTGCAACGTACGACGTTAATTTCGTCTGAATACAGGGATATGACTACTACTTCTTTTATCTTCTTCGGAGTAGACTTGATAAGGATTTTTACAAATTCATCGTCTTCACTGGTCGTGAGAATCGTCTCATAGGGTTTAAAGTCTACTTCTTCAATTTCTTTTTTTAGGGCTAGATAGGTTGCGTTGTCTATATCGGCTTCTACTACTTCAATGGCCTTAACACCGTCGACTACGCCTTTTACCTGAGGCTTTTTGAAATCTTCCGTATAGTATTCGGCATTTGGCAGCTCTTTTGTTTTTTTGAAAAGATTATCAATTTTGTTATTGGCGAATAAAATTTGCAGAGTCGACAATAGTACTATAATAAGAAGAAAAATTCTTGATTTCATAGTGATGTATTTATTGTTTATTATGCGTTGTCTTCTATGATATTCTGCATTTGATTGGGATCGATTTTCCCTTTGATTCGGATTAAACTGATTTCATTTTCTTCGAGGGAGATAATGACGATTTCCCGGATTTTTTCTTTTTCTATTTTCATCAGGATTCGAACAATCTCGTTTTCTTCGTTCGAGCTGGTTACTGTTTCATAGCCGTCGGAATCGCATTGTGTTATTATTTTCTCGAATCTCGTATAATCTTTGGACGAGATATTTTCAGCATCGATAATACTCATCGATTTTATTCCTTTCAGCTCTGACGAAAATGGTTTGAGCAATCCCAAAACGAATGAATTGAGGTTTACTTTCTCTGCATTGGGCATTCGGGAAGCCGTATTGAATAAGTTGTCGATACAATTGCCGGCGGAGATAGAAGAGAAACTGCAAAATGCTGCAAGTGCTAAAATCAAAATTTTTGTTTTCATATCTGTTGTTTTTTAGTTGTTACTTTAATTTAGACCGGTGCACCTTTTAGGGCCTTTCATATAGGAGACGGATAAATAATAAATATGTTACAAAGAAAAATAAAAAAAGCGAGGGAAAAATGATTTTCTTTTTTCACCTCGCTTTTTTAGTATTATAAAATTAGCCGTTTCAGACTTTGCGAATAATCTCCATTCCTTTGAGTATAGCTTGTTCATTCATGGGAATGAGATGATGATGTCGTTCGGGCAGTGACTTTTTCAGTCCTTTCAGTACATTTTCCATACTTACCATTGGTCTTAGTTTTAGTAAGCCTCCCAATACGATCATGTTGAATGCTTTGGTATTGTTCATTTCTATGGCAGCTTCCATAGCGTTGATGCAATATACATTGATATCCGTTCTCGTAGGCGGGTGGTGTATTCCGTATCCGTCATAGATGAGTATACCGCCGGGCTTTACTTTACTTTCGAATTTTTCAAGAGAAGGTTGGTTCAGAATAACAGCCACATCGAATGCATTCAATACCGGTGAACTTATACGTTCATCGCTGAGTATGACTGTTACGTTTGCCGTTCCTCCGCGTTGTTCCGGTCCGTATGAGGGCATCCACGTAACCTCTTTATCTTCCATCAGTCCAGAGTAGGCTAATATTTTCCCCATAGAGAGTACACCTTGTCCTCCGAATCCTGCTATGATAATTTCTTCTTTCATATCCGTAGTTTTTAATTATACGTTTTTGAGGTCTCCCATCGGGTATTTGGCAAACATGTTTTCCTCCATCCATTTGTTAGCCTTTGCCGGCGACATTTTCCAGCCCGAATTACAAGTCGATACGACTTCTACCAAAGATGTGCCTTTTCCGGCCATTGCGTTTTCGAAAGCCAACCGGATTGCTTTTTTCGCTTTGCGGATAGAGGCGGGAGTGTGTACACTTTGACGAGTCACGTAACAAGTTCCGTCCACCCGTTCTACCAATTCAGCAATTCGTAAAGGATAACCGTTCAGTGCGACATTCCGTCCGTAGGGACAGGTAGAGGTCACCATTCCTTCTAGTGTAGTAGGAGCCATTTGTCCGCCGGTCATTCCGTATATACCGTTGTTGATAAATATGATGGCTATATTCTCGCCGCGATTGCAAGCGTGAATGGTTTCGGCCGTTCCAATGGCGGCCAAATCGCCGTCACCCTGATAGGTGAATACCATTTTCTTGGGGTTAAGCCGTTTTACGGCCGATGCGATGGCCGGCGCACGTCCGTGGGCAGCCTCGATCCAATCGATGTCGAGATAATTATAGGCAAAAACAGCACAGCCTACGGGAGCGATACCGATCGTTTCTTCTTCAATACCCATTTCGTCTATAACTTCGGCAATAAGTTTATGTACTACTCCGTGACTGCAACCCGGACAGTAGTGCATGGGATTATCGTTCATCAGCCGAGGTTTAGTGTAAACCAAGTTTTCGGGCTTTATAATTTCGTTGATATCCATGTGCATAAAAATTATGAACCAGATAAAGGTTCGGGTATTTACATTAGTTTTTCTTTGAGAGCATTAAGAACTTCGTCGGGGGTAGGTACGATTCCACCTAAACGTCCGAAATGTTCTACTCGCACTTTTCCGTTGACAGCCAATCGAACGTCTTCTACCATTTGTCCGGCATTCAACTCGGCCGATAGGATTCCTTTCACATGATTTGCATGGCGAGCGATAGCTTCCGTCGGGAACGGCCATAGCGTGATGGGTCTCAACAATCCTATTTTGATACCTTCTTCTGCTGCCAGCTCGATTGTCTTTTGGCATATACGCGACATGGAACCGAATGCGACAATCAGATAGTCGGCGTTTTCGCAATTGATTTCCTCGAAGCGGACTTCATTTTCACTGATACGTTTGTAGGTGGATTGGAAGCGAATGTTATTCTGCTCCATAATTGCCGGATCGAGTTCGAGAGAGGTGATTACATTTCTTTTCCGATTTTTGGTTTTTCCTAATGTCGCCCACGGATTTTGTTCCCTTATTTCTTCTTCTGTACGGCGTTTGCGGAAAGGCGGAAGTACCACTTTTTCCATCATTTGCCCGATAATTCCATCGGCTAAAATAATAGCCGGGTTACGGTATTTGAAAGCGAGATCGAATCCCAACGCCACGAAGTCGGCCATTTCTTGAACCGAAGCGGGAGCTAATGCGATTAAATGATAATCGCCGTGACCGCCTCCCTTCACGGCTTGGAAATAATCGGCTTGACTCGGTTGTATGGTTCCGAGACCCGGGCCTCCTCTCATCACATTGACGATCAAACAGGGTAGTTCTGCACCGGCCAAATAAGAAATTCCTTCCTGTTTCAAGCTGACACCGGGACTGGAAGACGATGTCATCACGGCTTTACCGCAACTAGCTCCACCATACACCATATTGATAGCTGCAACTTCGCTTTCGGCTTGTAGTACTACCATTCCGGTCGTTTCCCACGGTTTTTCTTCCATGAGTGTTTCCATGACTTCCGACTGGGGCGTAATAGGGTATCCGAAGTAACCGTCGGCTCCGTAGCGTATGGCGGCATGTGCTATGGCTTCGTTACCCTTCATTAGTTTTATATCTTCTTTCATAATTAACGGATTTAGAGATTAAACCGGTTATAATTTTACTTTATAAACAGTGATACACCCATCGGGGCATACAAGACCACAACTTGCACACCCGATACAAGCGTCGGGATTCTGCATAAAAGCATAATGATAACCTTTGTCATTAACTTCGGTCGGCTGTAATGCCAAAACTTGGCACGGACACGCTACTACACATAGCTCACAACCTTTGCAACGCTCTTTGTTAACGACAACAGCACCTTTAATATTAGCCATATGATTTTGTTTTTAGTTCCACAAATATAAAAAATATATTTTTAAATTGATAGTAAAATAGGTAGTTTTTTTGTTAAACTACCTATCGGTGTAAATGATTGACTTTTAAATTAATAGTCTAATTAAAAAATATATCGAATATGGATAAAATGTAATATTTTTGTCTTATTATGTTTTATAACATAGTTTATAATGGTGTATTACTTATAAATTGATAGTTATCCTATTTTGATACCCGAAAAACCCATAAAGGCCATAGCCAGTAATCCGGCGGCGATGAGTGCGATTGGTGTGCCTTGCATGGCTTTGGGAATATGGGATAAACTCATTTGTTCACGCATCCCGGCAAAGATTACCAAAGCCAATGTGAATCCGATTGCTGTCGATATGGCATAAACGGTAGCTTCGAGAAGCGATAGATTTTTTTGAATAACGATCAATGCGACACCCAATATCGTGCAGTTTGTAGTGATTAATGGCAGGAAAACGCCCAAGGTCTGATAGAGGGAAGGTGCTATTTTTTTGATGATAATTTCGAGTAGCTGGACCAATGCGGCAATAACCAGTATGAAAACAATGGTTTGCATGTAGTCCAGTTTCATCGGCATCAATAAATAGGTTTGTAATAAATAGGTAACTATCGTCGCTATGGTCATGACGAAAGTTACCGCCGCACCCATACCCAGTGCCGAGTCGATGCGTTTGGAGACCCCAAGAAAGGGGCAGATTCCCAAGAATTGGGATAGAACTATATTGTTTACAAATATGGCGGTAACAAATATAGAGATATAGGTGAGCATAATCAGCGGGTTTTAAGTGTATGGATAATAGCGATTAAAAAGCCTAGTGCGATAAATGCACCGGGGGCGAGGATAAAGATGAGAGACCCATATTCTTCGGGATAAACCGAGATACCGAATACGTGTCCTGTTCCTAAAAATTCACGGATACAACCCAGTAAGGTAAGGGCAAATGTAAAACCGAGTCCAATACCGAGCCCGTCGAAAAAGGAGTCCACCGGATTGTGCTTGGCGGCAAAGGCCTCGGCTCGTCCCAATAAAATGCAATTAACGACAATCAAGGGTATAAAAAGTCCGAGTGTTTCATATAAATCGGGTAAATAGGCTTGCATACACAGTTGTAGAATGGTTACGAACGTAGCTATAATAACGATGAAAGCGGGTATTCGCACTTTATCGGGGATAAAGTTTTTGACCATCGAGATTGCGACGTTGGAGCAAATTAGTACAAACAGGGTAGAAAGTCCCATACCCAAACCTCCTATGGCCGAGGTGGTCGTTCCTAAGGTGGGGCACATGCCCAATAGAAGGACGAAAGTCGGATTTTCTTTTATAATTCCGTTTAAAAGTATTTTCGTTTTACTCATGATTGCCTCCTTTCATAGATTCGGCATAAGCCGTATAGGCGGTTTGTATGGCCGCCAAAAAAGCTCTCGATGTAATTGTCGCGGCTGTGATGGCATCTATGTCGCCTGAATCTTGTTTAACTTGTAATTTGTTGCGAACCGGCGATTTCCCGATGATATTCTGATTATTTTTCTCGGTTCTGAACCATTCGTCCATTTTTGCGCCCAATCCGGGCGTTTCCTGATGTTTCAGGACTCGATAGTCCCGAATCGTTCCATCGGCTTCGAAACCCACGATAATACGTATTTCGCCACCGTACCCTGTGGAGTTGCTGCATTCGACAGCGGCTCCGACGAGAATACCCTCTTTTTTTGCTGGATAGACGATCGCCGTAGTCTCACCGTATTCATTACGGACAGTGTAGGAGCATTGTTCGTCTATTGGGGAGTTGTCGTATTTCGGAATGACTTGTTGGATTGCTTTTTCTCTTCCTGCCTTAGTCGCACGTGCTATGGGTTCTTGGGTAAGTCGATGGGTATATCCCAATAGTCCGCCGGCCACGGCGGTTATCAAGGTCAGAGACCAAAGCATGTTCCAAAATGTAGAATCTTTTTTCTTCATGATCGATGGTTGCCGAAACGTTTGGGTTTGATATAATTATTGATAAGCGGTGTAAAAGCATTCATGATAAGGATTGCGAAAGAAACTCCTTCGGGGTAACCTCCCCATTGGCGTATAACGACGGTCAAGATACCTATACCGATTCCGTAGATAATCATTCCTTTGGAGGTCATGGGCGAGGTCACGTAGTCGGTCGCCATATATATAGCCCCTAACAAAAGTCCGCCGGACAATAGCTGAATGAGGGCAAAGTCGAATGCATATTGCCACATGGGTATATTTTGCATATTGCCTGTTTCTTGCCCGCATGCCAAGACGAAACTGAATAAGAAGACTGTCAAGAGGATAGAGACGGGTATATGCCAACTGATGATTTTCCGGTAAAGCAGATAGGCAAAACCGATTAGTAGGGCGATAGCGCCTACTTCACCTAAACTACCTCCTTGATTTCCAATCCATAGATTAGCGATATCTATTTGTTCGATCCACTGGCTTCCCTCTTCTTTTAATTTAGAAAGTAGTGTTGCTCCGGTCTCGGTATCGGTATAGTTCCACCGTGATACGATTGGCCGAGGCCATTGGGTCATCTGGGTAGGGAAGGATATGAGAAGAAATACCCGTCCCGCCAAAGCCGGATTGAAAAGATTGTTCCCTAAGCCTCCGAAAGACATTTTGGCAATCCCTATCGCAACGATAGAACCGATGACAACGATCCATATCGGCAGATTGGAGGGCAGGTTGAAGGCCAGCAGCAATCCGGTGAGTATGGCCGAACCGTTACCGATAGAAGGCTTTTCTTTCAGTAAATATTTCTGGATTAGATATTCGACAATGACGCAAGAGAGTATAGACGAGAGAGTAACGATTAAAGCCCCGATTCCGAAAAAATAAAGGGAAACGGCGAATGCAGGCAGCAATGCGATGATGACATTGTACATGCATTTCGAGACGGTTAAATTATCGTGTATGTGAGGGGCTGGCGATACGGTTAATTCCATTGCGAGATAAATTAAGATTGTTTTCTGGATCGTATGATTTGGTTTACTGCATTTTTCCCTATTCGTATATAATCGAGTATAGGACGGTTTGACGGACAACTATAAGCACAACAGCCACATTCCAGACATGCGGTGATGAGTTCTTTTTCCGCTCTCTCGAACAAATGATTTTCTGACAATTTGGCCAAGAGATAAGGTTCGAGTCCCATAGGACATGCAGAAACGCATTTGCCGCATCTGATACAGGAAGAGGTTTCGCTCCGGTGCGCATGGGCTTCGTTTAATATCAAGATACCCGAACAGCCTTTGGGAATAGGGGCATCTAGATTGGAAACCGCTTTTCCCATCATGGGGCCTCCGAGAATGACCTTTGCGCTGTCGGAGGGAAGACCGCCGGCAATCTCTATCAGCTCACGGATAGGCATACCCAATCTTATCCGGTAATTCCCCGGTTGTTTAACACCGTCTCCTGTAACGGTGACGATACGCTCTACGAGCGGTTTATTTTTCTGAACGGCTTCATACACGGCAAAAGCGGTTCCGACATTTTGGACGATAGCTCCGGTCGAAACCGGTAATGCCCCATTTGCTACTTGCTTATGAAGAATGGCATCGATGAGCTGCTTTTCACCGCCTTGCGGGTATCGGGTACGGAGGGGCACTATTTCTATGCCCGGATATTTTTCGGCATGCTTTTTTAGTAGGGCAATAGCGTCTCTTTTGTTATTTTCTACTCCTATATAAGCCTGTTTTACATGGATAGCTTTCATTAGAATGTGACAGCCTATTATAATTTGTTCGGGCGATTCGAGCATGAGAGCATGGTCGTCCGTCAGGTAGGGTTCGCATTCCGTCGCATTGACGATGAGGACCGTAGGCTTGAATTCTTTGGGAGGTGTCAGTTTTACATGGGTGGGAAAAGTCGCACCGCCTAAACCGACAATACCGTTTTGTGCTATTTTTTGTATAATTTCATTTGAAGATAAAGCAATCTCTTTTTCCAAAGAGGGAGTCCGGTCTATATATTCCTCCCAATCATCTCCTTCCGTATCGATGATAATTGCCTGAGAATATATTCCGAATGCGTTAGCTATTTTGTCTATTTTCGAGACGGTTCCCGATACCGGGGAGTGTATGTTGGACGATAAGAATCCGTTGGCCTCGGCGATGAGAGTCCCCACTTTTACGGTATCGCCTTTCTTGACAATGCAATTGGCCGGCGCTCCGATGTGCTGGTTGAGCATCAGAGAGACTTGCCGGGGAACCGGAATGGCGGTTACTGGGCATTGCGATGTCAGTTTATTCTCTTTGGGGTGTATGCCTCCTATGCGGAATGTTTTTAACATATTGCAGTTTCCTTTCTGGGGGTTGATGTTTCCCTGATATTGTTTCTTATTTCGGCATGTATCGCATGGGTAGGGCATCCGTCGACACACGCTTGGCATGATAGACAGAGGTTATCGTCGATATACGCTAAATTGTCTGATAGAGAAATAGCTTTTTCGGGGCAGGTCTTGACACATTTCCCACAACCTATGCAGGCGACGGAACAAACTTTGCGGGCGATGATGCCTTTGTCTTTGTTATTGCAAGCCACATATATCATGGATTCTTGTTTCTTCCGTAGCTCGATTAAATGTCTGGGGCAGGCTTTTACACAAGAACCACAGGCAACGCAAATGTTGGAATCGATACGGGGAAGTCGGGTGACGGGATCCATCGTGATACCTCCGAATTCGCAAGCTGCCGCACAATCTCCTTCGCCAAGACACCCATAATTACAATTACTCTCGCCGGTATAAAGCGAGGAAACGACCGCGCAGCTGTGTGCGCCTTCGTAATGGCTGGTTTGCGGGCGGTTCTCGCAAGAGCCATTGCAACGGATAACGGCGATACGAGGAGCTTTTTCCACAGCATTCAGGCCAAGAATGGGAGCAATCTTTTGCATAACCTCATTACCCCCGACGGGACATAACAGACTGTCTAACGATGTGGCCTTCGTGCATTGTTCGGCGAAATTCCGACATCCGGCATATCCGCAACCGCCGCAATTCGCTCCCGGAAGAATAGATTCTATTTCGTCGATTCGAGAATCTTCTTCTACATGGAATTTACGGGAAATGATGTAAAGTAATGTTGCGCTGATGAGTCCGATAATACTTAGTATGATGATTGCCGTTACCATAAGTTATGAGACATGTATTGGTTTCAAGAAAAATCTAAATCGTTTTTTCAGTCGATCGCGATAGAAATATAGTATCGTGTAATATATCGCTAATACAACAAGGGCACATAACCCCGAATATAGTTCGTTTATTCCTATTCGTTCATTGATGACGAGCGACAGCATAATGAGAATTACCGGGAGGGCTGCCGTAAACCATATAGCTCTGTATCCTGCCGAGGTAGAAAGAGCTACCGAAACTTTATCTCCTATCTGTATGGGAAAATCGCATTTTTCAACCTCGATGATTTTTTCTTTTTGGTCGGTTGTCGTGCACAATGAAGCCGCATGACAACCTGCGCAAGCCGAGTGTTGTATGATGCGCACGAATATATGCGATTTGGAAATACCTGTTATAATACCTTCGTGCTCTATATCAGGTCGTTTCATACGAGAAAAACTTTTTTAATCCTTTGTTTATTTTTATCTGTCAGAAATAAGAATTGTACAATTTTTTATATTTGTCTTCTTTTTGAATTTCAGAAATCCATTTGTTCAAGCTGTCGAGTAATATCGAGTCGTCTTTTCTGAGGGCCCATGATTGGAACTGAGTAAAACTTATATCGGTATTACAGTCTATTTGGGGATAATCTTTGCTCATTTGCTGGGCTATTGCTTTGTCGCATACGGCTAAGTCGATTTCCCCAGTAGCGACCATCATGATGAGCTGTTCGGCCCCGTATGTCTTTTCTTCTTGTATATATATGGTATCGCCTATTTCACGAGACAAGTTGTGAATGCGTAATCTTGTAGGAGCATCACTAACGATGTATAGAGTTTTTCCGGCCAAATCTAGTTGGTTTCTTATCAGTTTTTTTTGCGCTTTTGGATCTTTTCTTTGAACCAATACTTGTTTGTTCAGTTGAATGGGTATGGTAAAAGCCAATTCTTCCTTGATTTCGGACGTTACGGGCAATTGACGGGCAATGATGTCGTACTGGCCTTTTTTCAATCCATCGATACTTTTGCTTAGGTTAACTTCTGGGGTTATCTCAATGGAAAGCCCGCTTCGATTACCTACCATACGGGCCAATTCGTAGTCGAATCCCGATAGGCTGTCGCCTTGTAAATAGTAAGACAATGGGGTATAATCCGTAACGATCCTCAAAACACCATCGGCTTTGATTTCCTCGAAAGTTCTCGGTCGGTAAGTGTTTCGGGGACGCAACCATATCATTGTTCCGACAACTATTATCAATAGCGCGGCATATATAAATATGTGTCGTTTGAGCTTCATATCGTTAATTGGAAAAATCTATGGATAACCCCATTTGAAACATACTTGGATTTAACGGATAATGTGGTAATGAGAAGTAGTTATTTCCCCCGAATATCCCTTGATTCACGTGCGACATCATGACAAAGAAACGAGTTTGTTTCAATTTCATATTTATATATGCGTTCATGAAAGGATAATTTCCCACTTCGATTTCATCTTGGGTATGAAAAGTTAAGGTCGCCGGTTGGAAAGCCTCGCTTTTATATTTTGTATAGTAACGGCAATCTACACCTAATTGAACATGCAATACTTTGGCGATTCTGAATAAAAGGTACATATTGCTATATACGCTCAATTCGGGTAAGGGGATTATCGATGGTTTGCTCGATTTTTGGTAAACTATTTCGTTTTCCCAATTAAAAACTCCAAATTTAAAATCCTGATTGAGTTTTGCGTGGAATACTTGTATCATGGAGCTCTCTTGCCGGGGCAAGCTATTATTGTCGAAATAGATATAATTTTGTATATTTTCGACACCGACGTTCAATTTGGTTCTCCACCGTTTTATGTTGAATTCACCTCCGACTCTCATTCGACGTGTTTTCCCGAAATCATTGTCCCAAATGAAGTGATTGGAAGTGTATTTCTTATAGAAATAAGAAGGTTCGGTGTTTTTGAAAAATCCATAAGCCCTTAGTTGAACGGTGTCGTTCCAAAGCCTGAATCGGCTGCGAATATCGGCAGTGACGTCGATATCACCTATGATTGCTCCGGCAAGTCCGAATTTTCCGTTTACATGATAAGTCAGTAATTCTCCCTTTTGTTTTGAAATTTCTCCACCGACCCATAGAAGACTTTCTCCGTGGCTGCGAGGATTGGATATATCGGGACGTGGAGTCAATCCCTCTATTGTAGTTCCAGCCGAAAGGGTGTCCTGAGGCAGGGAAAAATGGCGATATTCGTAAGTGGCGTAAGCCGCCAATCCCATCTTTGCATACTTATTGAATCCTTCGAGTAATGATATTCCGAAAGTATTTCGTATAGACTGGTATCGGGTTTCTTCATTCGTCCCTCCAAGACCTAAATAGGTGTTCGCGAAGTAGGTAGTGTCTTCGGTTGCCGATTGATTGACAAACCTATGCTTATTTTCGTTATACTCGATGGTGTGTATAATGCTGGTGACGGGAATGAATGTACGTATCACGGTTGTGTCTTGCTCTTCTTCTTGATAGAACCCGAATTTATATCGTTGGGTGGCATAGTATTCTTTACCGCGAATACGGTTGTACGCATCCGTCAGATTGGTTGGAATCGTTTGGGTGTTTACGCTCGATTGTCCTCCTTGTACCTCTTCGGGACGAAGTATGTATGTATCGTCCGAGATACCTCCGTTTTCTTGGTTTACGAAATTATATGTATTAAGAAAAAATTGAATATCGTATCGGTCTCCCAAATAGCTTCCGAAGATACTGTATGCAAGGTCTTTCGTCGCTTGATGCTGGTAGTGGCCTCTCGATAGGATATAATTGATGCTACCTCCGAATTCCAGTTTCTGATTAAAATTTCCAGAGAAAACAGCTTTTAAATCATCTTGGGCAGTTTGTTTCGAGCCTCCTGTCAGATAAGATAGTTGGGTATAAGGTATGTGTGAATTATAGAATTTCCATGAAGAGGCTGTTTGTATCCAATGGCCGAATGGATCTTTAAATATAAATTCAGAGGGTAAAGGCCTGTCGAAAAATATTTTGGAAAAAGCAGCAGCGCCGAGATTCCCGGTCGTCCCATAAGCCGTTGAATAGCTGGAAGGAATATCCGTGCTGTAAAAATTGTGCATGAGAGTATCCATAGGAACATCATATCTCGACCCTAACGGCTGGGTAATACTCCATGCATAAGGAGCAGGAATATCCTGTTTTTTCTTAGCCTCTGAAAAAAGTGAACAGAAAAGTACGGATAATATGATAATACAGGCCTTTCTCATCGGTTTGCAAAGATATGAAAAAGCCGGCAATTACAAACGATGTGTTTTTGTATATTTTGCCGGCGTTTAATTCTTTTTCTTTTTTAATCCAATGGCCTTTAATGGCTTTGGTAAAGATATCGTTTTATACTTCGTTTAGGTGTTTTTTCGAACTCTTCATAATAGATTTTAAGACGGCTGATTTGGCTATAAGCCGGAAGTTCTTTGTTGAGGGTCGATATGTTTTCTTCCATCAGAGTTTCTAATGCATGGCCGGATATATTCGAATGTTGTGCGTTTTCTATATCGGGGTAAACGAGAGCGACCAATTTGCCGTCTTGTTCGATGATGAGCGATTCGCATACATAGGGCATATTATTCAGTCGATCTTCGATTTCTTCCGGATAAATGTTTTGCCCGGACGGACCCAATATCATGTTTTTATTTCTCCCTCTCAAATATATGAACCCATCGGCATCTATCGTACATAAGTCTCCGGTTTTCATCCAGCCGTCCTCGGTGAATATCGCCTGAGTAGCTTCTTCGTTTTTGAAGTATCCCAGCATGATATTCGTACCTTTCACTTGCAGTTCACCTACGATATTTTCTGAATCCGAAGAGTTTACTCTTCCTTCCATACGGTCCACTATCCGCCCACAAGAGCCGATTCGAGTCTCGTTCCACGGGGCATAAGAGATGAGCGGACCGCACTCGGTCATGCCATATCCTACGGTAAAGGGAAAATTGATACGACGCAGGAATTGTTCTACATCTCTATTTAAAGCCGCACCTCCGATAATCATTTGAGAGAGGTTTCCTCCGAACGTTTCGTAAAGTTTATCGTTGATTTTTGCCAATAACTGAGTGTCTAAGAATGGAACTTTTAAAAGAAGTTTCATCAAAGGTTTCTCTAATAAAGGAAACACTTTGGTTCTGATAATTTTTTCGATGATGAGAGGAACGGCTATAATTAGTTTGGGCTTTACCGTAGCAAAAGCATCCATGATGATCTTAGGAGAGGGAATCCGAGTCAGGAAATGCAAGTGACAGCCTTTTAAAAATGGGTGTATCATTTCTATAACCATGCCGTACATGTGTGCCATCGGCAACATACAAACAATACCGTCACCTGCGGACAAGAACGGTAAATGGTCTAAACAAAATTTGACATTGGACCATAAACTGCGGTAGGGGAGCATTACTCCTTTTGAAAAACCGGTGGAGCCCGAGGTGTAATTGATAACGGCGAGTTCCTCGGGAGAATCTTCGTAATAGCTTACGGCATCAGGGGTAAATCGGGCAGGATATTTTTTCCCGAAGTATTCGTTTAATCGGTTCCGCATATCCGTCAGCTTTTCACTTTTTGATCTTAATAAGGAAAAGTCATTTAATAGGAAGATTCCTTTCAGGTTTTTCATTAGCGTTTCGTTCAAGTCTTCCCAGACAATATCTCCGACAAATAGCAGTTTTGCTTCCGAGTGATTGACAATGTGGTGTATATTGTCTGCTTTGAATTCATGTAAGATGGGGACGGGTACGGCCCCATAGGTGATTGCCGCAAAAAAGGCTACTGCCCAATGAGCTGAGTTTTTACCGCAGATAGCTATTTTGTCTCCTTTTTTTATTTCGGCACTTTCTAATAAGAGATGTATTTTGGCTATTTTGCGGGCAATGTCTTTATAATGATAAGATACACCGTCGAAATCACTTAATGCGATTCTTTCCCAATTTTCTTTAATGGCTTGTTCGATGTATTTATTGAAACTCTCGTTGTTCATAAAATCAAGTTTTTATGTCATGATTTTACAAAGTTACGAGATTTCCTGAATAATCCTAATGTTTCTGTGTCTATTTTGGGAAAAGAGGAATAGGGTTCCTAAACTTTTCGTAATGAAAAAAGAATGTTCAACCCTCCTGATAAACCGTTTTTTACCCATATCTCTCCTTTATGGAAGAGAACGGCGTTTTTAACAATGGCAAGTCCCAATCCGGTTCCTCCGAGTTTGCGGGACCGACCTTTATCAACCCGGTAAAATCTTTCGAATAATCTGTTCAAATGTTCTTCGGGGACACCGATTCCGTTGTCGGAGAAAGAGAAATAATAATATTTGCTATCTTCGAGATAACAGTCTATCGTGATTTTTGTTCCTATACCGGCATAGGCTATGGCATTGTCTGTAAGATTTCTGAAAATGGAGTACAATAAGGAATAATTTCCATTTATGGACATTCGTTCGTGGAGGTTTTTCGTCTCGACGGTCATTTCCCGTTCTGTCAAGGCCGCTTGTGATTCGTTAATAACTTCATTGATGATTTTTTGTAAATCGGTATTATCCGTGTCATAGAGGTCCTTAGATTCGTCCAGCCTATTGAGCATTGAAATATCTCTTAGTAAATCGGTCAATCGTTTGGATTGTGCGTAGCAACGCTCCATAAACATTTTTTTCCGGCTATCGTCCATTTCGGTGGAAAGAATGGTCTCCATATATCCGCGGATACTGCTGACCGGGGTTTTAAGTTCGTGAGCGATGTTTTGAGTAAGTTGGCGTTTTAACCGGCTTTCTTGTTCTTGTTGGGTAATATCGTTAATGGCTATTTCAAATGTATGGTCTTGAAATATGATACATTCTATGAGGAAAGTTCGGCTTCCTTTGTCTATAACCATAGACTCCGAAATAAATTCCTCCTGTTCGTTTTGTTCATAGAGCTTTTGAGAAATGAAATTGTTGATTTTTTTCAGATTGGCCTCTTTAAATAAATAGTCGGAGGGAGATAGGGTATTGTCTGTGATAAAATTGAGATACTGAATAAAAAGATTATTGGCCATAATAATCCTTTTATCTTTGGAAAAAAAGGCCAATCCTTCTTTGGAGAACTGTAAATGCTTGAATAGTTTCTCTTGCTCTATGGATAGTTTCTCTTTGGTTTTTAATAAATTATCATAAATGTGAGTAAGACTTTGGGTAATATTGCCAATGTCGTCTACCCCTGATTTTATAGTAATGTGTATAGGCTTTCCCTGTTCTGCCTGTTGAGATAGCTGGCTGAGAGCGGCAATGGATTTCCCCAAGCTGTGGCAAAAATAATAAAGCAACAGTATGGCGAAAATCGATATCGCTAACATGAAATATATGAATTCGTTATTGGGACTGAGTATGGAAAATTTCTCCCGTTCGAAAGGAAGTGAGGAACGTATGATCCAATCGTCATATCGTTTAGCTGAATAGAAGAAATTTTTTTTGAACGATTGAGAATATCGAATGGCATATCCATTCCCATTTTTTAGAGATGATCTTATTTCGGGGCGGTCCAAATGGTTGTTTGCGATGGAGTTTGGTTCTTTTTCTTGTTGGCTTTCGAGCAACACTTTTCCAGAGTGTGCCGATATAATAGTTACTCTTAGAGGTTTTCGAGTAATACTCTGTATGATGGAGTCGATTGAAATTTGGTCTATCTCTTTGTTTTTAATTTGGGAATATATGAGTTCGTTATAATCTTGTAAAAGGGCATTTAGAGATTGCTGTCGGTTTTCTTTTTCTAGATTATATTCGAATAGTAAAATAATAGCGATAAAAACGATGAAAAGAGAGCCGATAGAAAAAAATAATTTTCTATCGAACGTCATAGATTTTCGAACCTTCTCGGTAGACATAAATTAAGCTGTTTCAAAACAATATCCGTATCCGAGACGAGTTACGATGCGCTTACCGTATTCTCCTATTTTTTTGCGTAGGCGGGTAATATTGACATCGATAGTTCTGTCTAAAACATATACCTCGTCTGTCCATATTTTCGATAATATTTCTTCACGAGAGAAAACTTGTCCCGGGTGGGAAAGCAGGAGGGATAATATTTCAAATTCTTTTTTAGTCAATGGGAGTTCTGTATTGTCTATGAACGCTCGTTTTTTTACAGGGTCTATGTACAATTTTTCAAATTGTAAAATAGCCGGGTCTTCTTTGTCTACAATCCGTCTTAGTACGGCTTTGACCCTTGCGATCACTTCTCGGATAGAAAACGGTTTCGATATATAATCGTCCGCACCGATATTAAATCCCATGAGTTTGTCGTCTTCGGTATCTTTGGCCGTTAAAAAAATGATGGGAATATGTTTCAGCTTCTCGTTTTTTCTTAACAGAGAGGCCATTTTGAATCCGTTCATTTCGCCCATCATGACATCGAGCAACAATAAGTTATAATTGGTCAGGTTCATTTGTAGCGCTTCTTCTGCCGAATTTGCCGTATCTACGTCATATCCTTCGACCTCCAAATTGAATTTCAAAATTTCGCATAAATCTTCTTCGTCATCGACGACTAAAATTTTGTAATTGGCCATAGTTTCAATTTTTATGATAGTGCAAAATTGAGAAACAGATATTTCAACAATGTGACAAACATTTTACTTTTTAATCTTCATTCTGCTGTGTTTTCTTGAAAATTGAAAAGTAGAATATAATCTTTCACGTCGTTTCCCTTACGGTCGCTTCGTAGGGTTTGTTCAAAAGTATATTGTTCTCCGTACTTTTCTTTTATATAATTGAAATCCCGTTCGCCAACGAGTAAATAACCATTTTTAGGCATTTCTTTTTCGAAGTCAATGACTCGGTTTTGAGCATAAAAATTAATAATGAAAAATCGCATCATAGAGGACGATACATAAGAATATATCTCTCCATTTGGGACAGTCGATACTACTTTGTCTGCAAACGGTTTCATCGATTTTGCATTGAGTATAGCCGGCAAAGTAGAAGCGTCCAACATCAGTTGAATGCCGAAAAACAGGGCTACGACCGAGTAAAGATAACGGTTATTATAGGTTAGGTATCGTTTGCTCTTATAGATGTCATAAATTAAGAATACTATAAATATGGCAGTAATGATGAATATGATATCCCACGATTCGGAAAGGGCTGTTACATAGTGACTGATGTCACTCGTAGAAGACATGACGTATTTGTCTATAATTCCGCTTTTGACGATAGTTAGAACCACCAATAAAAATCCCCCGATAAATGCTATGAAAATTGAAAATATTCTCCATATTCGCGGTCTTTGTTTGAGTAGAAAGAGCATGTATTCTGCCAAAAAATAGGCTATGAATGGGTAAATGGGAAGAATATATACCGATCTTTTACTTTTGGGGATACAATAAAAAACGAATATGATGACAATGGATAGGAGACTGAACAGTCTCATTTTATCCATGTGTGTGATATAGTCTTTGAATCGTTCCCAATATAGTTTGACCGTGCCTTGTGGTCTCTTGTATTTTAAGGTAAATAATGACATGATAACTAAAAGCGACCACGGTAACCAACCCGCTAAGGTAATATAAACGTAATAGATGATGGGTTGCTCGTGTGAACCGTATGACATTTTTCCCAAGAAGCGATCGACGTTTTCTTCCATAACGAGCCGTAGAAATGCTTCTCCTCCCTGTTGATAGGCCGCATAATACCAGAGTAAAGGCAAAATACAGGATAGTAGTGCTATGGGAATAATTTTATAGAAGGCTTTCCATACAGACACTTTTTGGAAAAGAAGGAATATGCCGATTACGGCGCATGGAAGTACGATGCCCACCGGTCCCTTAGTGAGCGTAGCTATACTCATAAATAGTATTGCCCAAATGGGGATTCCTTTCAACCCGAGTTCCCACCATCGATATAATTGGAGCATGGCTAAGACGATGAAGCAGGTCAGTACCATATCGACTCGCGACGCCATTGCAGCCCGATGCACTTCAAATCCCGAGAGTAGTAATAGAGAAGCAAGGAATGCTATGTCATTTCTGCTACGTTTGGCAAAAAAGAGAAAACACGCGATTGCCATAATGATTGTCGCCAATGCCGAAGGAAGGCGCGAAGTGAACTCTGTTACCTCTCCGGCAGGAAGGGACAACGCTGCGATACACCAATGAAAAAAAGGAGGCTTGTAGGCGATGTCTCCGCCATTGTTTATAGGTAGTATCCAGTTGTCGTTTTGTAACATACTGACTGCCACGATGGCTTCCCGGGGTTCTCCTTTGGTGTGGAAGTTGGTTAGCCCCAAATAGGGTATGATCGTTAAGGTACTGATGACTAACAGTAAAAGAAATAGAGATGTCTTGGAACTTATTTTAGGCACATTCATAATGGAGACAGTCTTTAAATCGTTTGGTTGTTATGAGGATCAAAATTGATTTTTTTATCTATAATATATTCCGGGCGATTTTTGGTTTCATCGAAGATGTTTCCAATGTACTCTCCGAGTATTCCGATGGTAAACAATTGCACTCCACCTAAAAATACGATAGTAATGATTGTCGAAGACCACCCCGGAACGATAGATTCTTTGCCGGAAAGGTACATGATGAATACCCAGATAGCAAAAGCCAATGCTATAAAAATGGAAAGTGTTCCTAATGATATGGCCAATTTTAATGGCTTTTTAGAAAAACCGAAGATACCGGCCGAGGCTAATGAAAACATTTTTCGTATGGAATATTTCGTTCTGCCGGCAGCACGTTCGTTACGGGTATAATAGAACGGAGTTTGTTTAAATCCCATCCAACTGAAAAGTCCCCGCAAATATTTATGCTTTTCGGGAAACTGTTTGAATGCATCCAAAACCTTGCGATCGATGAGCCTGAAATCGCCTGTATCGACAGGAAATGTGTAGTCAGATAGAGAGTTGAGCATGCGATAATAAATCTTGGCAGTGAATTTTTTCATGAAAGTTTCCCCTTCACGTTTATTGCGTACCGCATATACTACATTACTGCCTTCTTTCAAATAAGTATCTATTATTTGGGGAATAACTTCGGGCGGGTCTTGCAGGTCCACGTCGATGATAACGGCAATGTCTCCGGTACAGTTGTGTAATCCTGCACTCACGGCATTTTGATGTCCGAAGTTTCTGGAAAACGATATTACTTTTGTATGAGGATCATCGTTGGCGAAACCGAGTAAAAGTTCTTCTGTGTGGTCTTTGCTCCCATCGTTAACGAAAATAAGTTCATAATCGTGAGCCGTACTTTCCATTACTTGGGAAAATCGCTTATGGGACAAGGGTAGTACTTCTTCTTCGTTATAACAGGGAATGATTACAGATACTTTCATGGTATGAAACTTTTATTTTTTAAAAGTGATACATCTATTCATAATGAAATTACACAGTGTATATACGATCATACTCAAAAGTTGAGCCCAAGAATCGGGTACATATAATATCTCTACCAAAATGAGTAACGATATAAATTGTATGCCATAGCATATCCCGAAACAGATGAGGAATAAGATGGCTTCGCGGATAAAGTTACTATTTAATTTTTTAAATACCCAAAGTTTGTTCCAAAAGAAACTATTGACGACACCTGCTATATAGCCTATAAAATTGGATATGGTATATTTTACATGTAGAATCTCTTGCAGGAAGTAAATGACGATAAGCGTTATAAGGGTATTTATGATACCGACAATACCGAAACGAATAAATTGTCCTATTGCTTTTTTATCGTATTTTTTCAGTCGTTCGAACATGATGAAATGTCAGTCTTTAATGGGGTTGGTCGTGTCATCTTTCAAGGCTGGCAAAGACCAGTGAAATTTTACAGCGAGTAAGCGAACCGCAACGACCGATATGCCGCAAATGGATTGGTTGGTTATACTGTTGAACCCCATTTTTTCTCCTAGATAAAACATGATTCCTCCGGCAACACAAGCTAAGGCATAGATGTCTTTACGAAATAGCAGAGGTTCTTCGTTGATGAGGATATCGCGAATGATACTGCCGACCGATCCCGTAATGGTTCCCATGACGATCGCTACCCAAAACGGAAATCCGAACATGAGTGTTTTTTCTACTCCCACAACGACAAATAGAGCTAACCCGATCGTATCGAATATGAAAAACGTATTTTCGAGTTTTACCAAGTATTGTTTGAAAATAATGACGAAAATAAGAGCTATGGCCGTTACGGTGAGGTAGCTGCCGTTTATCATCCAGAAAGGAGTTGCATTCAACAAGACATCTCGGAGCGTTCCACCCCCTATGGCTGTTACAAGCCCGACAGCATAGGCTCCGAACCAATCGAATTGTTTTGCGGCTGCTAATCGAATACCACTAATGGCGAAGGCCAGTGTGCCGACAATTTCTAATATGGTGGCGAAAGTTGTATTCATAATCTTTCGTATGGAATTGCAAAGGTACTATTTTTTATGATAATCTGTCGTTCTTATTTTATTTTTGGGAGTTGAGTTTTTGTCGTATGAAATAAGTTCTGTAAAGATATTTTGTGGGAATAAAAATGTACCTTTGCACCAAATGTGGAAATAGACTGTGCTCGGTAGAGTCCGATAAATTTGTTTCTGCTTTTGTTTGCACTATTTCTCTTAATACAAATCTTTAATGAAAAAACGACTGCTAATACTTCTTTCAGTTTGTTTTATCTGTGTTTCCATATTTCCTTCTTCTCCGAAATATGAAATGAGGGCGGTGTGGATAACAACGAACTGGGGATTGGATTGGCCTTCGCGTCCGGTAAAGGTTTTGTCCGATAGATATATACAGCAGAAAGAGTTGTGTTGTATTCTCGATGAGTTGCAATCGGTGGGAATCAATACGGTGTTTTTTCAAGCGCGTATTCGAGGTGAGGTTTTTTATTCTTCTCGATACGAACCGTGGGCTGCCGTTTTAAGTCATGGGCGGGAACCCGGATATGATCCTCTTGCTTTCGTCATCGAGGAATGTCATAAACGGGCCATCGAATGCCACGCTTGGCTCGTCACTTTTCCGGTGGGATCGAATAGGCAAGTGAAAAAACAAGGTAGTTCTTCGGTTGTTGCCCGCCATCGTTCATGGTGTAAGCAATTATCGGGGGAATGGTTTCTTGATCCGGGGAATCCGTCAGTGAAGGATTATTTAAGAGCATTAGTCGGGGAAGTCGTTTCTAAATATGATGTCGACGGTATTCATTTGGATTATGTGCGTTATCCCGATAATGCGATGAGGTTTCCCGATACCGATTCGTTTAGGAAGTGGGGAAGTAGAAGCAAGTCTTTGTTGCGTTGGAGAGAAGACAATATAACCGGTATCGTCACAGCCATTTATGAAGAGGTGAAACGATTAAAGCCGTGGGTGAAAGTCAGTAGTTCACCGTTAGGCAGATATGCTTCATTAGAAGGTTTCCCTGCGGAATGGAGCTGCATGGAGGCTGTTTCGCAAAATCCGAAGGATTGGTTGCAGAGCGGACGGCATGATTTTATTGTCCCGATGATGTATTTCAGGGAAGAAAATTATTATCCGTTCTTGTACGACTGGGTAAATTCTTGTCCTCCCGAAAAAGTAATAAGTGGCTTGGGTGTTTACCGGTTGGATAAGAGTGAAGGTAATTGGCCTTTCATAGAAATAAAGAGACAAATCGAGACCACTCGGAAAATGGGAGTGGGACAGGCCTATTTCCGATATGAAAATTTACATACGCATACGATTTTGAGGCAATGGCTCGTTTCCTGTTTTTACAGGTATCCGGCCTTGACACCCGGGTTGAAAAATCCCATATCGCAAATACCGGATACCCCGAACAATTTACGAGTGGAGGCACAGGGCGGTGTTTCTAATATTTCTTGGAGTCCGGCAGATGGTGCGTTCACCTATGTATTGTATGCGACAAATGATTCTTTGGATATGAATACGGGAGATCAGATCGTGGCTGTATTACCTAAAAATATACATTCATGTTCATTGTCGATTCCTTATAGAAATTATGCCATAGTGGCTCGTGACAGGTATGGAACCGAGAGCGAGCCTGCGTTTTGGACAGGTAAAAACATAGAACCGGATAAGTATCGAATAACTCTATAATTATAATGTTGATATAAAAAATAAAAGCTATGTATCCTTTGAAATTTGAAGACATTCTTCGTCCTATGATTTGGGGTGGAGAAGAAATCAGCCGATTCAAACAGTTACCCGAAGTTCACCCCGGTATCGGTGAAAGTTGGGAAATCTCACAAGTAGGCGAACGTGTATCGGTCGTTAGCGAGGGGGAAGATAAAGGGAAAACGATTACGGAGTTGATTAAGCGCGACGGGGCGAATTTGCTGGGGAAGCATGTCGCAGCTCGCTATGCCGATAAATTCCCGTTGTTGATTAAATTTATCGACGCACACGATAATCTCTCTATTCAAGTTCACCCCAATGATGAGTTGGCGATGGCCCGGCACAATTCATTTGGGAAAACCGAGATGTGGTATGTCATCGACGCTAAACCGGGAGCAGGCCTCTATTCGGGATTTTCTAAGCAAATAACTCCCGCAGAGTATGTAGAGCGAATCAAAAATAATACGATTACCGACGTATTGCAATTTCATGAAGTGAAAAGCGGCGATGTGTTCTTTCTTCCGGCAGGCCGTATTCATGCTATTTGTGAGGGAATATTGATAGCCGAGATTCAGCAAAGCTCCGATATTACTTATCGCATATACGATTATGATCGTAGAGATGCGCAGGGCAATGCCAGAGAGTTGCATATCGAGCAGTCTATCGATGCAGTCGATTTTAAAATGTATGATAATTTACGAACCGATTATGCGGCTAAAAATAACGATGCTGTCGGTTTAGTCAAATGCCCGTATTTCGAAACGAATTTAATCGAAGTGGATAAAAGTGTGAAGCGTTCCGTTTCGGGACATGATTCGTTCGTTATCTATATGTGTATGGGTGGAAAAGTGCGATTGACCGATAATAACGGTTACACGATATCTTTACATCAAGGACAAACCGCATTGATTCCCGCTACACTCTCATGGGTGACAATCGAGGCAGAAACTTCTGCGAAGTTACTCGAATGTTATATTCCCGAATAATGAAGTGTTTTTTATAAAAAGAATAATGCCGGAGAATTATTCTTCGGCATTATTCTTTTGGTTATGATTGTAATATTTGCAATATGGGCGGATTCCGCATTCCAAGCAATTGGGTTTGCGAGCCATACAAATGTAACGTCCGTGTAGAATCAACCAATGATGTGCGATGGGGAGTAGGTGTCCCGGAATATTTTTTACCAATGTTTTTTCTGTTTCGAGAGGAGTTTTTGAATGGTTGGTAAGTCCGATTCTGTTGGAGACTCTGAAAACGTGAGTATCGACAGCCATCGCTTCTTTGTTAAATACGACCGATGCTATGACGTTGGCTGTTTTTCGGCCCACTCCCGGTAATTTTTGCAAATCTTCTATTTCGGAAGGTACGACACCGTTGAACTGTTCGATGAGTGTACGAGCCATTCCCACCAAATGTTTCGATTTGTTATTGGGATATGATACGCTTTTAATGTATGTATAAACTTCTTCCGGTGTAGCTGCGGCCAGATCTTGTGGAGTAGGGAATGCTTCGAATAGAGCCGGGGTTATCATGTTTACCCGTTTGTCGGTACATTGTGCCGACAGAATGACTGCAATCAGTAATTGAAATGGGTCGTGATATTGCAATTCGGTTTCGGCGATAGGTTTGTTTTCTTGAAACCATTTAATGACTCCGGCATATCTTTCTTTGGTAGTCATGGCGTTATAAAAATTTTATCATATGAAGACTATATTTCGCTAAGAAAAATCCTCCGAAAACGGCAATAATACCTCCGAGATTAGTACCGATGATATAGAATAGGGCACTGTGGGCTTTCCCTAAATTCAATAGATTCATCGTTTCCAAAGAGAATGAGGAGAACGTGGTAAATCCACCTAATAATCCGACGAATAAAAAAGCTCTCAGATTAGGTGAAAAATCAAAAGAATAACAAAAAGCCCAAAGTATCCCGATGATAAAAGAGCCTGCTAAGTTTACACATAATGTTCCCCACGGATAAGCCGGGAAAAGACGTTGAATTTCCGAAGCGATAAAAAACCTTGCAACAGAACCTATGCCTCCTCCCGCGAGAACACAAGCGACTTTACAAAACTCCATTCACATAAATTTTAATGAGCCGATTCGAATTCTTCGAGGAAACGTACATCGTTCTCAGAGAACATTCGTAAATCTTTGACTTTATATTTCAGATTGGTGACTCGTTCGATACCCATGCCTAATGCATAACCGCTGTATATTTTACTATCTATGCCACATGCTTCGAGGACATTGGGGTCTACCATACCGCAACCCAGAATTTCGACCCAACCGGTATGTTTGCAAAATGCACATCCTTTACCCCCGCAGATATTACAGGATATATCCATTTCGGCAGAAGGTTCGGTAAACGGGAAATAAGAAGGACGGAGTCGAATTTGAGTTTCTGATCCGAACATTTCTTTGGCAAAATAAAGCAACGCTTGCTTCAAATCGGCAAAAGAAACATTTTTGTCTATATATAAGGCTTCTACTTGATGGAAAAAGCAGTGTGCCCGGTAAGATATAGCTTCGTTGCGGTAAACACGACCCGGACAAATGATGCGGATAGGGGGTTGGGAGTGCTCCATCGTTCTTGTTTGTACAGACGAGGTGTGTGTACGAAGAAGAATATCGGGAGAACGTTGTATAAAGAATGTGTCCTGCATATCGCGAGCCGGGTGGTCTTCGGCAAAATTCAATGCTGAGAACACATGCCAATCGTCTTCGATTTCGGGACCTTCTGCAATTGAAAATCCCAAACGGGCGAAGATATCGCATATTTCGTTTTTTACTAAGGAAAGCGGGTGTCTCGATCCTAACGGAATGGGGTAGGCTGTTCGTGTCAAGTCTATATTTTGAGATTCCGAATGGGTATCTTCGAATTCGCTTTTCAAGGCATTGATTCTTTCTGTTGCAAGAGTCTTCAATTCATTCAGTTGTTTTCCTACTTCTCTCTTTTGTTCGGCGGCGACAGTTCTGAAATCATTGAAAAGTTGAGAAATTTCTCCTTTTTTACTTAGATATTTTATACGAATATTCTCTAAATCTTCTGATTTAGAAACTTTTAATGCCTCGATTTCTGCTTTGATACGTTGGATTTTTTCAATCATACCTGTATAATTCTTATTTTTAAATGCAAATTTAATAATAAATGACTTCTTTTTGGGTGGATTTTTGAGAAATATTTTTTTTGACGAATAAAAAAGGGAATCTGCTGAAAAAATATTCCTTTATTACTAATTTTGTTATGAATTTAAGAAGTAACGATATGTCTGTCTCTCCATTTTTACAAAGTATACACGAGTTTGTCGAGGATAAAAAACTTTTAGACAAATCTGGCCCTGTTATCGTTGGTGTGAGCGGAGGAGCCGACTCTATTGCGTTACTTCATGTCTTGAAGAGTTTGGGATATTCGTGTATAGTTTGTCACTGTAATTTCAATTTGAGAGGTGAAGAATCTTTGCGGGACAGGAATTTTACTCGGCAGATAGCTTTTGAGTGGAATTTGCCGTTCGAGGAGATTTCGTTTGATGCTTCATGTTATGCGATGACCAATAATGTGTCGGTCGAGATGGCTTGCCGCCAACTGCGATATGATTGGTTTGAAGAGAAAAGGAAACAATATCGGGCACAGGCGATAGCCGTGGCCCATCATCGGGACGATAGTGTGGAAACTCTGTTGCTGAATTTAATTCGAGGAACCGGGATTGCCGGTCTTACGTCGATGAAACCACGTAACGGATTTGTTGTGCGACCGTTGTTGACCGTTTCCCGTAAAGATATAGAATCGTATTTGTCGGAACATGGGGTGTCGTATGTGGTCGATTGTACCAATTTAGAATCGGTTTATATCAGAAATAAAATTCGATTACAGGTATTGCCTTTGTTACGTTCGATCAATCCGTCGGTCGACCATTCCATATATTCTTCTATTTTGAATTTGAGGGAAGTAGAATCGGTCTATAAAGCGGCTATACATGAGCAGGAGCAAAACGTGTTGGAATATAAAGGTGAATATATTTATATTCCGGTGGAGAAACTGAAACAGCTTCCGTCGCCTAAGGCTTTCTTATTTGAATTTTTGACTCCTTACGGCTTTGTTTCCGAACAGATAACAGAGATAATATCGTCTTGTGGCGGTATTTCTGGGAAGGTGTTTTTGTCTCGGAATTACAGAATCGTTAAAGACCGGGAATATTTGATATTGGAACCACAGGAAAGAGAAGAGGCCGGGACTGTGGTAGAGAAAATCGAAAGTCTCGAAGAATGTGGAACTTTGTTACACGGAAATTTATCGTATCGATGTCTGGACAACGATGAAACGTATTGTTTCTCTCGTGATAAATCCTATGCTTGTTTCGACTTGGACAAACTTGTATTTCCGCTAATTATTCGCCGGTGGGAGACGGGAGATCGTTTTACCCCCTTTGGAATGAAAGGCAGCCGTAAATTGAGCGATTATTTTAGAGATAGAAAATATTCTCTAATCGATAAAGCCAATGCTTTGTTGCTATGTTCGGGAAATACGATAATATGGATATTGGGAGAGCGCGCGGCCGATGGATATCGAGTGACTGCGGATACAAAGAGAATAATCGAATTTAAATATGAAAAATAGTTAAATAATAAACTTGTTTTTACATTTCTTGTTTTGTTTGACAAATCGGCCGTATATTTGTACAGTGAAATTGCGTAGTGAAATTCTGTACGCAGTAAATTCAAAAATCCAATAATTATATTTGTTCTTTCAGCCAGTATGAGTAATCATGCAGGTAGCTTTAATAAATATAAAGTGTAAATCATATTTATTTATTCATGTATAATATTTTAGAATTGAGCGCTAAAACTCTTGACCAGTTGAAAGTGATAGCTGCTGAAATGGGTATCCAAAAGATTGATGGTATAGAACAAGAAGATCTTGTCTATAAAATTCTTGATCAACAAGCTATTGATATGGCAAGTAAAGCTGCCGCTAATCCTCCTGCTCCGAAAAAGAGAGGTCCTAAACCTAAGAAAAATAAAGAGAAGTCTGTACTTGAAAAACCGAATGAACTAGAAAGTAAATCAAATACAGAGCCTACACCGTCTCTATCTGTGGAATCGACAGGAGTGGAAGATACGAAAGAGGTGAAAAAGAAAGGCAGAAAGAAAAAAAGCGATGTAACGAGTGAAACCTCGAAAAAAGAAGATGCAAAACAGGATAATGTTACAGAAGTAAAAGATATTCCTTCTATTATAGAAGAGACTGGGTTATCTTCTCATCCCGCTTTGAAAGAGCCGGTAGCCGAACTATTTGAGAATTTAAAAGAAAGCTCTATGGCGTTGGTGGAAAATAACGGTTCCAATGAAAACGAAGAGCTTCCTCAGCAAAGTACACAAGGAGGGCAACCCAAACAACGCAAACGGATACAAAAGAAAGCTCTTCCGGCTGAATTGATAAATGAAGCTCAAAACACACTGCAAACACCCTCGCCTTCTGTTCCGGTTACAACGCCTTCCACCCCGGTAGAAAACAAGCAACAGGAAATTATTCAACAACAGCCCGCTACCGCAAATCAAGGACAACAAGCACCGTTGCCTACATCGTCGTTACAGACATTCTTCCCACATAGCGAAAAGCAAAGATTTGTTCCGAGAGGACAGCGCACATTCGTCCCACAGAATAGGAACAGCCAGAATAATGCAGGAAATAACAATGGGCAAAACCAAAACTCGAATAATCAACAAACGTTTGTCCCTGAGCCTAAACCTGTCGAGAGACCATACGATTTCGATGGAATATTGACAGGTGTGGGGGTATTGGAGATGATGCCCGATGGGTATGGATTTCTTCGTTCGTCCGACTACAATTATTTGACTTCTCCCGATGATGTCTATGTTTCTCAATCGCAAATAAAGTTGTTTGGTTTGAAGACGGGCGATGTCGTTGAAGGACCTATTCGTCCTCCTAAGGAAGGAGAGAAATATTTTCCGCTGGTGAAGGTGGAGAAAATAAATGGTCGCACACCCGAATATGTTCGAGACCGTGTCCCGTTCGATCATCTTACTCCTCTTTTCCCCGATGAAAAATTTGATTTGACGAGTGGAAAATACTGTAATTTATCTACTCGTGTGGTCGATATGTTTTCTCCTATCGGTAAAGGACAGCGTGGATTGATCGTTGCACCTCCTAAGACGGGTAAGACCGTGTTGTTGAAAGATATAGCCAATGCTATCTCTGAGAATCACCCGGAGGTTTATATGATTATATTGTTGATCGACGAGCGTCCCGAAGAGGTTACCGATATGGCCCGTAGTGTAAAAGCCGAGGTTATCTCATCTACTTTCGACGAGCCGGCCGAACGTCATGTGAAAGTGGCTAGTGTCGTATTGGAAAAAGCCAAACGTATGGTTGAATGTGGTCACGATGTTGTCATTCTGTTAGACTCCATCACCCGTTTGGCGAGAGCTTATAATACGGTTTCTCCGGCCTCCGGTAAAGTGCTCTCCGGTGGTGTCGATGCCAATGCGTTGCATAAGCCTAAACGCTTTTTCGGTGCGGCTCGTAATATAGAGAACGGGGGAAGCCTTACGATTATCGCTACTGCTTTGACCGAGACCGGTTCGAAGATGGACGAGGTGATATTCGAGGAGTTCAAGGGAACGGGTAATATGGAGTTGCAGCTCGATCGGAAATTGTCTAACAAACGCATTTTCCCGGCTGTTGACATCACGGCATCGAGTACTCGTCGGGACGATTTGTTGTTACCGAAAGACACACTCAACCGTATGTGGATATTGCGTCGATACTTGTCCGATATGAATTCGATAGAGGCAATGGAATTTATGCGAGACCGTATGGAGCGTACTTCTTCGAATGAAGAACTTTTGCTGTCGATGAACGATTGAGTATCGTAATAGATATAAAAAGAAGGCCGGTGAATTGGAATTTTCACCGGCCTTCTTTTTATATGGATCAAACAAAGTGAACAGGGCGTGTGTTATATGAATAAATGTATAAGAAAATGGAGATACCCTCGATACAACTGAGTTTGGAACATATAGAGGAGTTAGATTTTACCTGTCCTGCGGCAAAAAAATCGATAAATATAGGAAAAGAGATTATTCCGGTTAAGTTTGTGGTAAATATTTATCCCGATGTTAAACGGGATTATTTTAAGTTGATAACAGGAGTCCGTTATATTCGTCGTCGTAATTTTATCGGTCAAGAACTTCTTTTTTATAGAATCGCTGTGGTTTATAAAATTGAGAAATTGAGGGATTTTGTTAAGCTCGAAAACTCCCAAGTCATAGTTGATACTCGGTTACTTGCATTGTTATTGAGTATATCAATCGGGTCGATGAGAGGAATGTTGGCACTACGTACACAAAATACAGTATTCAAAAATTATCCGTTACCTCTGATAAATGTATCCGAAATATTAACTTCCATGAATATAACCGATTCTGAGGGTATTGGGGAGAATCTGAATATATATTACAATAATTGAATCCTCGATGAATAAATTGATTTTGCTCCGGCATGGAGAGAGTATATGGAATAAGGAGAACCGATTTACGGGGTGGACAGATGTCCCATTGTCCGAAAAGGGGAGAGATGAAGCTCGTCGGGCAGGAGAGTTGTTACGGAGTTTTTCCATATATCCCGATATTTCGTTTACATCTTTGTTAAAGCGTGCTATTGTTACTCGCTTTTTAGTTATGGAAGAATTGGACAGGTTGTGGACTCCGGCATATAAAGATTGGAGGCTCAATGAACGACATTATGGTGCGCTGCAAGGCTTGAATAAGTTGGAAACATCTGAGAAGTATGGGGCGGAGCAAGTTCATATTTGGCGACGGAGTTATGATGTCAGACCTCCGCAAGTAGGAGACGAGGATCTCAGATATCCGGCTCATGATGCCCGTTATCAGATGGTTCAAGAAAAACTGCTACCTCATGGTGAATCGCTTGAAGATACTGTTCATAGAGTGTTGCCTTGTTGGAAAGAGCGTATTTTGCCAGAGGCTGAGAAAGGCAAAACGATACTGGTTGCAGCTCATGGAAATAGTTTGAGGGCCTTGATAATGATGCTGCAAAATTTATCGCCCAAACAAATTGTCGATGTAGAAATACCCACGGGAAAACCTTTAATCCTTGAATTAGGAGAAAATTTAACGGTTATGAATCAATACTATTTGGGGTAAAATAAACAGCATGGGCTGTGGTAGTAAAATCTTTTTTAGCTTCCATGATATATTCTTTTTCGGTTTTCTGTAAATAGCTATATTTGTCCGATTATTGATTTAGGTATGAAGACGAATAAGACGAATGCGGCTCGGCTGTTGGATAGGGCGAAAATACCATACGAATTGGTTCCTTATGAAGTCGACGAGAATAATTTAGCTGCTACTCATGTTGCCGAACAACTGGGTGAGAATATAGAACAAGTATTCAAGACTTTGGTATTGCGTGGCGATAAACACGGGATATTCGTTTGTGTGATTCCGGGCGACAAAGAGGTCGATTTGAAAAAGGCTGCCAAAATATCGGGAAATAAGAGTGCCGAGATGATTGCCATGAAGGAACTGTTGCCGACTACCGGATATATTCGGGGTGGTTGTTCTCCCATTGGCATGAAGAAAAATTATCCTGTATATATTCACGAAAGTTGTTTGTCACATGACCCTATTTATATTAGTGCCGGACAACGAGGATTACAGATAAAAATAGCATCCGGGGCTCTTATAGAATTTGTTTCAGCGGAAGTCGGAGACCTTGTCGGTTAATCTTGGTACACGATATAATTCGGTGTGGATTAATCCACAGGGAGTAAAATGTCTTGTCCATATAAGATGAGGTAAAAAAGACTTATAGAACCCGAAGGGGGATACATAGGTGTGAACAGAGTCTTCGTCTTTATTCACAATCTTTTTTCATAGTTCCCTGTTTAATGGTTCGGATAAGCCGGGATTCTATGCGGAGAAATTCTTGTTCGAAATTAGGAGTGAAGATTCCTTTCCCCATATTTTCATGTATCTCCGAAAATGTCCAGAACCTGCCGTCGTCGATTTCGACTGGATCGATTTGTATTTTTCCGGTATATACCGTATAGAATGTGTTTACCATCTCGCGTTCTCGATCCGATTCGAAGATATAAGTAAGCACATGTATCGGAATGAAATGCGTGATTCCCAACTCTTCGCGAACTTCTCTTGCCAATGCTTCTTCGACGGTCTCCCCGTAATCGATATGACCGCCTACGGCCGTATCCCATTTGCTGGGTTGAATGTCTTTATTCACCGATCGCTTTTGAAGATACAACTCCCCGTCGTTATTTATAATATGTAGGTGGACTACCGGGTGGAGCAATTTCGACCCGTTGTGGCATTCACGGCGGGTCGCTTTTCCTATTGTGTTACCTTGTTCGTCTATCAGAGGAAACCATTCTTCTTTATTCATGATTCAAATGAGTATTCGGGTTATAGTCTTGAATACGTTTTTGCAGCGTTTCTTCATCGAGAGGGTTCCCGGCTTCGTCGAATGGCAACCTGAAACCGCATCCTTCTTTCCATCGGCTGCATCCGTATGCCGTCTTTCCCTGTATGATATGGCCGGTGTGGCATACGGGACATGATAAAAGTTGTTCTTTTGGTTTCTTCTCCGTAGATGTTTTATTGGTTGTTTTTTTCTTCCCGGGTTTGGCCGATGTCGTCGATTTTTTCTTCGGTTCCTCCGGGGGTGGAGCCGCTGTGATTTTGCCGGAATTGTCGCTTAGTACGTACAAAACGATTTCGCCCACCATTTTTTTCAGTTCTTCCAGAAAATCGGCGGCACGATATTCGTTGCGTTCTATTTTACGCAATTTGTTTTCCCAAATACCGGTCAATTCGGCCGATTTTAGCAACTCGTTGCGAATAGTCCCGATTAGCTCCACTCCTGTTTGAGTGGCAACCAGATTCTTCCTTTCTTTACGGATATAGTGGCGTTTGAACAGCGTTTCAATAATGGCGGCTCTCGTGGAAGGACGTCCGATACCGTTTTCTTTCAAGGCATCTCTCAGTTCTTCGTCCTCTACCGATTTTCCAGCCGTCTCCATAGCCCGCAATAATGTGGCTTCGGTATACGGTTTGGGGGGCTGGGTCCATTTTTCTGCCAAAGAAGGTGTGTGCGGGCCGGTTTCACCTTTGGTGAAAGCAGGCAAGGTGCTTTCCGACTCTTCGTTATTTTCTTCTTTCCCGAATACGGTTCTCCACCCCGGAGATAAGATTTGTTTCCCCGTGGCTTTAAATTCGATTTGATTTACCTCGCCCAGTACGACCGTATTGGAAACGATACAATCGGGATAGAATGCCGCAATAAATCTTCGGGCCACTAAGTCGTACACTTTTTGCTCTTCGCCCGTGAGGTTGGTTGCCTTTACGTTCGTGGGAATGATAGCATGGTGATCGGTCACTTTGGAGTTGTCGAATACCTTTTTGCTCTTGGGGATCTTCCCGGTCGAAAAAAGGGCTGTTAATGTTGTGTAAGCTGTTAATGCCGACATTATGCCCGGAACCTTCGGATATATGTCGTCGCTTAGAAATGTAGTGTCGACACGAGGGTAGGTGGTTACTTTTTTTTCGTAAAGCGACTGAATGATTTTCAAGGTGCTTTCTGCCGAGAAAGAGAATTTTTTATTACACTCGACTTGAAGGCTAGTTAAGTCGAATAATCTCGGTGGCGCTTCTTTTCCTTGTTTGGTCGTTATATCGGTAACCGTGAAGGGGAATCCCTCTATTTTTTGTAGAAATTCTTTTCCCTCTGCTTCGGTTTGAAATTTCCCTTTGGTGACGGCGAATGTCGTTTCCCGATATAAGGTTTTCAATTCCCAATAAGGTTGAGGAACAAAATGTTCGATTTCGAGTTGACGGTTTACGATTAATGCCAAAGTGGGAGTCTGTACCCTCCCGATGGAAAGGACTTGACGGTTCTGTCCATATTTCAACGTGTAAAGCCGGGTAGCGTTCATTCCTAACAACCAATCGCCGATAGCCCGTGAAAGTCCGGCAAAATAAAGAGAGTCGAATTCTGTTTGAGGTTTGAGATTTTGAAATCCCTCTCGTATGGCTTCTTCTGTCAAGGACGATATCCAAAGGCGGTAGACCGGGCATTTACAAGCTGCTTTTTGCATAACCCATCGTTGAATGAGTTCCCCTTCTTGACCGGCATCACCACAGTTTATGACGGCTTCGGCGTTGGACATGAGCGATTCTATGATACCGAATTGTTTTTCTATACCCCGGTCGGAGATTAATTTAATCCCGAATCGGGTGGGTATCATGGGCAGGGATCTCAATGTCCATTGTTTCCACGAGTCGGTATATTCATGAGGCTCTTTTAATGTGCAGAGATGGCCGAAAGTCCAAGTCACCTGATAGCCGTTCCCTTCGTAATATCCGTCATGTCGGTTCTTTGCACCTACTATATCGGCTATTTCTTTGGCTACACTGGGTTTTTCGGCTATACAGACTTTCATTATATTGTTTTGTAGTTTAAACGAAGAAACAAGGAACGACAAAATCCGTTTTTCAGGTCGTGTCTTACTGTTGCTCATTTCCGAATGCAAAGTTACATTTTTATTTTCATTCTTCGTAATATCCGGTCAATGGCCTTGTAGAGATTGGGGCTTGTAAGAAAAATTTGTCTGGTCGATAACTTTTAGAAGTCTGCGGTCGGTAATCGGGGCGGTAAATTCTTTTATTTCAGTTTCAGTCAGTTTCCTGTCGAGGGAGTGTATAAGCCTGATGATCGAGCGGGTATTAATAAGCTGGCAAGTGAAATCGGTAGATGGTCCAAAGTAGGTTTCGTATGTTTGTTTTCTGAGTGCTCGGAGTTTCTCTTCTCTCATGGAAATTTGTTCTTTTTCGGATCTTTTGTTGAACGACTGTATGGTTCTTTCTACATTATCGGGTGGCGTTTGGATCTCTCCGAATACAAATTTCAGAGTCTCTTTTTCGGTATTTGATAAGTCCATATTTCGCTTTTCGAGAGCTTTTATAAAGTCTGAATATTCCCAATTAGGAGGTGTCGTCATGGCTCTCCAACTTTCCAATAACATTAAAAAAGGCAGGTAATATTCCGAAGTCGTAGATAAAGGGTCATTCATGGCAAAAATATCTGCGAATGATATATAATCTATATTTTTAATACTATATTCGTTTATAATATTTTCGTCTATAATATTCATATATACAAATATATGATAAATAAAATTATAGTAATTATTTAGAATTGATAAATGATAAGATGTATCGGATATTTCTCCTTGATTATATTTCGAGTTTATATATTCAAGTTTTGCTTTAAATTTATTTTCTTCCGAAGTATAATATTTTTGTGTTGAAAGGGTATTTAGGCTTTTTATCCAATCTTCCGTTTCCGAAATGTTTTTTAATCGTATTTCCCTTAATTCGTAATTGATTCGGGTATTCTTACCTCGGTATGTCGAGTGAACGCAGTTTTGTTCTATTTCTCCTGAATATCGATAGGGGGCGAATAATTCGTCCAAGTACGTTTCTATGTAAAGCGTATCTGTTGGTTCGATATAAAAAGGGATATATCGATCCCCAAAAATTAGTTTTTGTTGGATTGGATAGCGTGTAGGGATTTTTGCGGAGAACGAACCGTCTGGTGCGATAGGAATGTTTATTTCGGTCTGTTTCCCGGAGAACAGATCGTCCTGTATGATTTTCCCGTCGGGTAAATTCAACCGTTTGTGATATCCGACGAATTTACCTTGTAGTATAGCTGTGTCGAATGTTATTGCTGGTGTAGCAGATCTGTATATAGGGTTGGGTTGTGGATATATGGAAGTCTTGTTCCTTTTTTCGGTTAGAGATAAACCTATAATTCTGATTTCGTTGGATTTTTGATTTCCGATGATATCGACCTCCGTTAAGGACGGAGGGAGCGCAGGGAAATCCATTTCTATATGGATCGTACTGTCGCTATCGAATTGGAAAATTCGGTTGAAATCGACACCGTCTATATCCCGTACTTTCCCAGAAAACCGTTTTATACTGTCTTGGACGACCCAATCGTCGTGTATGGTTAAAGACGTGTGCGGGAGTTGTTTCAGCGTGATGTACATTCGGCTTACGGTGTCTCGTAATAGAATACTGTCGACTGTTACAACCGGCGTATTTCGAGCGACCCAGTTCGGGTTGGTTATTATTTTTTCTGCATGAAGCGAAGATATGAGCAGAGGTAGGAAGAGTGATAAAAAAGCTCTCATTAGTGATTCGTTATATGTGTTATAGCGAATGAACAAATGAGAGCCGTAGTAAGTTCAATTTGATTACAGTCCTTTTTGTTTGGCCTCGTCCCAAATGGCGTCCATTTCGGCGAGAGACATATCTTTTAGATTTTTACCTTTTTGTAATGTTTCCTGTTCAAGATAGTTAAACCGTCGTATAAACTTTTGGTTCGTATGTTCCAATGCATTTTCCGGGTTGATGTCATAAAGTCTTGCCGCATTGATGAGACTGAAAAATAGATCTCCGAATTCATTTTCCATATTATCCGGGTCCATGTTTTCTATTTCATTTTTCAGTTCGCCGAACTCTTCAAAAACTTTGTCCCAGACTTGGCTTTTTTCTTCCCAGTCGAAGCCTACATTGCGTGCTTTATCTTGTATTCGATAAGCCTTTATTAGAGCCGGTAAGGCCGATGGCACGCCTTCGAGTACGGTTTTATTACCGCCTTTTTCTTTCAGTTTGAGTTCCTCCCAATTTTGCTCAACCTCGTTCGATCCATCGACATGGGTTGTACCGAATACATGAGGGTGGCGATAGATTAGTTTTTCACAAAGAGCATTGCAAACATCGGCAATATCGAAAGAACCGTTTTCTTCTCCTATTTTAGCATAGAAAGCGATATGTAACAATACGTCTCCCAACTCTTTTTTAGTGGCTTCGTTGTCCTTTCTGATAAGAGCATCACAGAGTTCGTAGGTCTCTTCTATCGTGTTGGGACGTAAACTTTCATTCGTTTGCTTATGATCCCACGGACACTTTTCGCGTAGAATATCGAGGATATCGATAAACCGGCCGAATGCCTCTATTTTTTCTTCTCTCGTGTGTGACATGTGTTTATTTATTAAATGCTTTTAGTCCTTTTTGTAAGAAATCGATAAATTTAGCTACGCTTTCATTGTATCCGTATGGGGCGGCTAATGGCTCTCCGTCACTATTGATAATAACATAGTATGGTTGAGCATTGGCTCCGAATTTATGTCTTTGTAAGAAACTCCATTTTTCACCGACGGTCGTTAGTTTTACCGATTTCCCATTTTCGGTTACCGTAATGGGCTTCTTTAATTTTTCTTTGTCATCGACCATTAAGGTAATAAGTACGTATTTGTTTTCAAGAATCTGTTTTACAACCGGGTCGGTCCACACGGAAGCCTCCATTTTACGGCAGTTGACACAACCATACCCCGAAAAGTCGATGAGTATGGGCTTCTTTTCTTGTCGGGCGTACGCCAAACCCTCGTTATAGTCGTTGAAAGCTGCGTGAACTTCTTTATTATATAAGTTGAAATCCTGGGTATATAAGGGGGGCGCGAATGCACTGATCGCTTTTAACGGAGCTCCCCACAATCCGGGAATCATATATAATGAAAAAGATAGCGAAATGATGGCGAGGAATAGACGGGGGACGGAGACGTGTTTAATCGGGGAATCGTGCGAAAAGTTGAGCTTACCGAGCAGATAAAATCCCAACAATGCGAAGATAACGATCCAAAGCACCAAAAATGTTTCCCGGTCGAGTATGTGCCACCCATAGGCGAGATCGGCTACCGATAGGAATTTAAGTGATAATGCCAATTCCAAAAAGCCTAATATGACTTTGACGGTGTTTAACCAGCCTCCCGATTTAGGCAATTGTTTCATTAAAGAAGGGAACATGGCGAATAATGCGAACGGTATGGCTAAGGCGATGGCGAAGCCTCCCATTCCGACAGCAGGTGCGAGCGTCCCGCCCCAAGAAGCGGCTTCTACTAATAGAGTGCCGATTATGGGTCCGGTACAAGAGAAAGAAACCAAAACCAATGTAAACGCCATGAAAAAGATAGCGATGATACCGGTTGCGGTGTCGGCCTTCCTATCGAGTTTATTACTCCATGATGCAGGTAGGGTTATATCGAAAGCCCCGAAGAAGGAGACTGCGAAAAGAACCAACAGTGCGAAAAACAGTATGTTGAACAAAGCGTTTGTCGCTAAATCGTTAAGGGCACTGGCTCCGAATAGTAGGGTAATCAGTAAACCCAGTCCTACATAGATAATGATGATGGACAAACCGTATAAGATGGCTTCGCCGATCGCCTTGTGCCGGCTTTGTTGTTTTTTCAGGAAAAAGCTCACTGTTAGGGGAATCATGGGCCAAACACAAGGTGTTAGTAATGCTAACAATCCTCCGATAAATCCCGATATGAAAATAAACCAAAGAGAACTTTCTTGCAATAATTTTTCGGTACTCATTGCTCGAAGTTCTTCAACTACTGGCTGCCAGCCTTTTTGACTGGTTAAATTAGAAGATGAGTTTGTATTAAGATTTACAGGAGTCATAACCGGGGCGGTTGTCGTTGGAGTTTTGCTTTCTCCAAAGGAAAATTCATGTTTGGTTGGAGGCAAACAAGTTACATCGTTACACGCTTGGTAAGTAATGTATCCTGTAATTTTAAAACTATCGGGATTTTCTATAAATATAGTTTGCTTGAAATCTATTGTAGAATTATACCACCCCAATTTCATATCGAATAAAGCACTATATTCTTCATGTGGGCGTTTGGACGGGGTTACATCTCCCTTTAACGACACATTGGATATCTCGTCGAAAGAGAACGAAGTAGGAATAGGCCCTCCGGAGGGAATATCGGTAGCATATAAATGCCAACCATCTTCTATATATGCATGAAAAACAATCTCCTTCTCATTACCTTCTCCTTGCATGGAAACTTTCCATTTGACAGGCTCTATAATTTGAGAATAACTACTCATGCAAAAAAGCATGCCAACGATCAATAAACCTAAAAACTTTTTCATATTACCCAATTTTGTGTGGCAAAGATAGTGCAAACGAGGGCAGAAACAAATTTATTTG
>NZ_JAIJHU010000026.1:0-41848 GCF_022723415.1 Barnesiella sp.
AGACATTTAAAACTCCTCCCCTGTGTTTTGTAACGCAAAATATAGGGGAGGTGGCACGTAGTGACGGAGGGGTTGAAAACAGCCTCTCATCAGCCGATTTATATTGGACATTTACCCCCTTCTCTTACCCGTTAAAAGAACATTTCCGGCTAAAATATTCCGGCCTATGGGAGAAAACGAAAAAGGAAAGCATCGGAGAGAAAACAAAAAGCACCTGCGACCAAACGGCCACAGATGCTTATACATAATAAGATACAAATGATTACTTACTCAAAGCCTGAGCTACATCAACAGCACAAGCCACGGTGCAACCCACCATAGGGTTATTACCGATACCGAGGAATCCCATCATCTCTACGTGAGCAGGAACTGACGAAGACCCGGCAAACTGAGCATCGCTGTGCATACGACCCATTGTATCGGTCATACCGTAAGAAGCAGGACCAGCAGCCATGTTGTCGGGGTGGAGCGTACGACCCGTACCGCCACCGGAAGCTACCGAGAAATATTTCTTACCCTTCTCTACGCACTCTTTCTTGTAAGTACCTGCAACGGGGTGTTGGAAACGGGTAGGGTTCGTAGAATTACCCGTGATAGATACGTCTACACCTTCGTGCCACATGATAGCCACGCCTTCGCGCACGTCATCGGCTCCATAACATTTTACTTTGGCACGTTCACCTTTGGAATAAGCTATTTCACGAACTACCTTCAACTCGCCCGTATAATAGTCGAATTGTGTTTGAACGTAGGTAAATCCGTTGATACGCGAAATGATTTGAGCGGCATCTTTACCCAGACCGTTCAAAATACAACGCAAAGGTTCCTTGCGCACTTTATCGGCCTTAGCGGCAATTTTGATAGCGCCCTCGGCTGCGGCGAACGACTCGTGGCCGGCAAGGAATGCAAAACATTTCGTCTCTTCGCGAAGCAGACGAGCGGCCAAATTTCCATGTCCGAGACCCACTTTGCGGTCATCGGCTACCGAACCGGGAATACAGAACGACTGCAAACCGATACCGATAGCTTCGGCTGCATCGGCAGCATTCTTACAGCCTTTCTTCAAAGCGATGGCAGCACCTACCACGTAAGCCCATTTTGCATTCTCGAAACAAATAGGTTGTGTCTCTTCACAAGTTTTATAAGGATCGAGTCCATAAGATTCGCAGATAGCGTTAGCCTCTTCAATATCTTTAATACCGTTAGCGTTCAAAGCGGCAAGAATTTGCTTGATACGACGGTCTTGACTTTCAAATTTCACTTCTCTAATCATAGTAACTTCCTCCTTATTTTATTCGTGACGGGGATCTATATATTTCACTGCACCGGCCTCTTTGGTGAAACGTCCGTAAGTTCCGGTTACCTTCTTCAATGCCTCGTTGGCATCGGTTCCTTTCTTGATTTCGTCCATGAATTTACCCATGTGAACAAATTCATATCCGCAGATTTCATCATTTTCATCAAGAGCAAGAGTTTTTATATAACCCTCTGCCATTTCAAGATAACGAGGACCTTTGGCCAATGTACCGTACAACGTACCTACTTGGCTGCGCAATCCTTTACCGAGGTCTTCGAGACCTGCACCGATCATCAAACCGCCTTCCGAGAAAGCCGATTGAGTACGCCCGTAAACGATTTGCAGGAATAACTCGCGCATAGCCGTATTGATGGCATCACAAACGAGGTCGGTATTCAGAGCTTCCAAAATCGTTTTACCCGGAAGGATTTCCGATGCCATAGCGGCCGAGTGGGTCATACCCGAACAACCGATGGTCTCTACCAATGCCTCTTGAATAACACCGTTCTTTACATTCAACGTCAGTTTACATGCACCCTGTTGAGGAGCACACCAACCGATACCATGAGTCAAGCCCGAAATATCAATCACTTCTTTTGCCTTCACCCATTTTCCCTCTTCGGGGATAGGAGCCGGTCCGTGATTAGGACCTTTCTTTACAACACACATGTGTTCTACTTCGTGTGAATAAACCATAATTCGCTCTTTTTATTTGATGAGTATTTTTACGCTCTTTTCAGCGTTGCAAAGATAATTTTTTTTCTTTATGTAAGCAATAGCAAATTTATTTGTAACGGCTCAAAATAATTATATCGCGGTTCAATTGTTTTCAGAATAGTCAGAGGGAATAATGCCCATTTTTTTCATGAGAAAACAGGCGTTCATATTTTCGGCTATACCCGGCTGTAATCGATAAGAAAAAGTAAGTTCGTCTCCTTGTATAGCTGCCTCGAAACGATAATTGCTGACTTTTCCGGGCAGACTATCGGCAAGTTTGCCCAAAGCCAAATCATGAGTAGCGATAATTCCCGTTGCTCCGGCCCCGACCAACTGACGGATAAGAGCAAGCGAACCGGTCTGCTTATCGACCGAGTTGGTTCCCCGCAGTATCTCGTCGAGAATAATAAATAATTTCTCCCCACGACGTAAACGCAAAACGATTTGCTGCAAACGTTTCAATTCGGCAAAAAAGTAAGACTCGTTATCGGCAAGAGAATCAGAGGCCCGCAATCCGGTAAACAAAGGCAACGGAGTAAAAGTCATGCTATCGGCACAAACGGGAGCGCCCATGCAGCCGAGTAAATAATTGATTCCGATAGTCCTCAAAAACGTACTCTTCCCGGCCATATTGGCTCCGGTGATAATCTGGAAAGAAGCCTCGTTCATGGGCGCAACATCGTTACAGACGCGCTTCTCTCTCGGGATAAGCGGGTGTCCCAGAGCTTCGGCCTGCATAACCGGGGTGCGATCTTCCCGTATATCGGGAAATACATAGTCGGGGTAATTGTATCGAAAAGTTCCTAACGAGACATATACGTCGAACCGCGACAATACATCTATCCATTGCGTTATTTTTTCACAATTGTCACACAGCCATCGGTCGAGCGCGTTGATTTGCCGCAAATCCCAAAGCAGAAATCCGTTCAACAAGGCGAATCCCACGAAATTGTAGCGTTGGTCGAGATTGCTGAGCAAATGCCGTAAACGGGACACCCTCTGCGAGACAGAGCCGTCGCTGTCGACACACCGGCTTTGTAACTCACTCAATGGCTTGCACCGGAATCGCATCCGCTCCATCATCTCGAACAGACGTGAATAACGAGAAAGCGATTGAAGCGTCCGGTTGAGCTGTTCTTGTATGCGGGTTACCCGCTTGGCAAATAGACCGGACAAAACCAGCAACAAAATGAAAACCGCCACGATCACATTCCCTGCGACCATTCCCGTTAACCATAAAGCGAATAAGGCAAGATAAACCGCAGGAACCGCATAAACCAGCCAACACACAATCCGCCCCGTTCCGAACCGAGGCATTCCGGCAAGCCGTTCGATAGCCTCGGTATCTACCCGGCTCTCTCCCGAACAGCCCCCGTATGATTGAAAATCTATCCTGAAATCCGTATGGCAGGACATTTCCTCGACAGCCTCCTGCCTCTCCCGAATAGACGCAGTTTTCAAATCGGGGTGAAGCAACTCCCGGGACAACGCAACACGCCCTACTGCCGTCGCCGTGCGATTGATATAGGAGAAGAACGACCTCTCGCCGAAAAGGTCGAGGTCGAAGCTATAATCGTGGGAAGGGTCGATAAATTCACTGCCCCCGTCGATTCCGTCGAAACGATATTCCAACAAGGACAATTCCCTATGAATAATCCGGTCCCGACAATCGACAAATTCTTTTTTCCGAAACCAACGATCGTGCACCCGTGCCAACGATAGGAACAGAACGATTCCTATCAGTACAGTTGTACCCCACACCTCTACGCCCTCATTTCTAAATAAATACACAATCAATGCCGCAACAACGACTACCGAAAGACGAAGAAAAGCAATGATACGAATATACATTTTTATCCGCTCCGTTTCCCGGCTATTAGCTTGAAGTCGGGAACGGTAATCTCGCAGGACTTTTTCCATAATCACCAATGACAAAAAATGATTATACCCTCCACAAATATTTCATAATCAATCGATCGTAATCCTTAACCGATTCGCTCAATGCTTCATACGGTTTGATATAAGTATGGGCAAACGATTCACGCTCTATTTTTCTTTTCCGTTCCTTGCCCAATCGTTGTATCTCCTCGTCTTCTCCGGGAGTTGTAGGGCGATACCCCATAATCAGTTTCTCCATATTCCAACGATTGTGTTCCACTTCTGCCATCATCTCGATCAAAGCAGTATCTTCATCGAGATTTTCAGGCTCCGATTTTCCGAAACTTCTTCGCTTGGAAGGGACAGAATGAGCATTGTAAACATTCGACCAACGATGCACGGTAGACAATTCTTCCCACAATGCCCTTGCCTCGATATCGTCCAATGTTTGCGGGAAAGGCTGTTCGGGAGTTATTTTATGGTAAATAAAGTTTATCCGCCGTACCCGTTTCATGCAATCGTCGTCTATGTCATAGCACTCGTCCAACATGCCGAACGCCCTCAATTTACCGTATTGATGAGCTTTTCGTATCAATTCGATGGTCGAACAGGAAACATTCTGACGCACGAGTATCGAATGAGCCTTTTCATACACGAGCCGAGGCATATAAAGTGCCGTAGCGATACTCTTTTGAGGAATTTCGAAACAGATGGCGATAGTCAACAACCGTCCGTCTTCCTCCTCTGCCCAATGTTGTAGCAACTCTTGTATCGGACGACTCTCGACAGAACCTTTGATAAATTCAAACTCTATGTCGGTAAATTTATCATCGGTATTCGGGTTGGCATAACTCTTAGCCGGCTCTACCGTATCGATAACTCGATAGTCGCACATGTCGAACAAAGAGTCGTATCTGCCCCGCAACCGATCGAACTCGGTGTCGGCATTCATGTCGATAAAAGAGATTCGAGTCCGTTTACTCCGGTCTCGAAGGAAATTGGGATAATGGGCGATATGAGCGGCTTTCACCCCCATGGCGATTCCCATGCTGGTCATTCCCACAATGACGAGATGGACGTATCGGTTGCTGTCATAACCGATTCCGTCACCGTCGATAGGTACATAGCGTATGACTTCCGAGCCCTTGTCATGCGGAGTATACAGGCCTCGCACCAACACCTTCTCCGCCCAAGTTTCATAAAAATTAAACGGCAGAAAATCGATAAGCCTTTCGCTCAATCGATCGAAAGTCTGCGTTAATTTCAATAATTTCTCATTCTCCGCACCGTCTTTATATTTTTTTTGGAAATGCACCAGCCATTGCTTCTCAGTCTTCTTCGGAAGTTGAAATATAGATTCTATATCATACCGTTGAAATACGGCAAAGGTCGATTGAGCTTCGAAAAGCACATTACATTTTTTACAACGGCTCTGTATTTGCGCTACCAACATGCGCAACTCCTCTATATCCCGAGGCTCTTTTCCTATTGCGTTCTTTTCCCGCAAAATCCTATTAATGAGAGCTGCACATTCGATATTGATCGAGTCATGATCGGTTTCATTCTCCTCGCCCAACAAAAATATCTCTTTACAATCCGGCAAATGCAGTTTCTCCAAATCCTCCCGCGAATCGCGGCCCCCGTGCAAAATTATCGTACGACGGTCGATAGAAGCATCAAGTTTGGACAACAACTCGTGACGGGCAGAATCGACACTACCCGAAGTCTGAATGACAAACAAATAAGGCGTATGATCCGACTGTTCGGCCACACTCTTTTGATACAACTGTTTGATAAGCCCGATAGCCATCTTATCGAACCCTATAATCACATAATGATTCCTAAATTTATAGCCTATCTGGCCCTCCCTCGCACGCTCTACCCGGCGGTCGATAATATTCGAGAAAATAGAGATGAGCAAACCGCCCATCAGTGCAGACCCGGTGATCGAAATAAGGAATGCAAGGAAACGATTCCACGTCCCTTCGACGACATACTGATTGCCGGGATCGGCAAAATGATAATAGACATCGACAAAAATATTACGTGGGTCGTTCTCCTTAATAGTAAGAATACTGCCAGTAAGCCATTCGATTACGATGAACAAAAGAATAGCAGCAACGATAACACCCAGTAAAAAAAGCAATTGCCATTTGATACCCGATGACAAAATTCGGTCTATACCGATAACCGGGTGTCTGAAAAAATCCTTCATCGCCCCGAAAAATTCTTTTAGTCTTTTCATCTCTTCTTTACAATATCGAATCCCAACGCTTGTATCAGTTTAAGCGTCCCTATCGCTGTGTTGCGATCGTAATCTTTTTCTATTTCAGGTAATTCCTCATAAGGCACGAGACAGGGATGAGTCTTCTTCTCGTCGTCCCGTCGCGCTCCGTAAGTCCACCCTTCGGACAAACGAGATTGCGACCACACCTCATGAACATTTTTCGCCATTACCTCGACCAACTCCATAAGTTCCTCCGGTAGTTTTTCCCGGCTGGTATCCGTCGGAGCCGGAATATACTTTTCGCGTTTCATCGTTATACGGTATTATCCAAGTTATTTTCCCCAAAGATAGCATAAGGCGAGTACAGGACAAAATGAACATGCAAAATACTTTCGATCCCCTCCTGCAAAACCTCATGATAACATCACAAAACTCCTCCCCTGCCGTGCCCCGTAGCATTACGGGGTGTTTTGTAACGCAAAAGATAGGGGAGGTGGCACGCAGTGACGGAGGGATTAGTTCTAAAAAATCCTATATGCCTCTTTCTAACCCCTCTCTTCGTCTCCACCGCTCCTCTGTCTCTCCTCTATACCGCTTCGCAACACAAGGGTGAAGGGGAAAGCTTTCTCGTCTTACCGGCAAAATTACACGATAAAAGAGTGTCGCAAAACTCCTCCCCTGTGTTTTGCAACGCAAAATATAGGGGAGGTGGCACGTAGTGACGGAGGGGTTAGTTCTACAAAAATTCTGGTAAAGATTATCTATCTTATGAAAAAAATCGGGAGCTTCCTTTTACCCACCTTTTCTTTTGTAGAAAAGAAGCAACGACAATCTACCTCACATCTAATGTGCGCCGCATCACAAAATGCTCGTCGAGTTCTTCGGTTTTGAGGTACAGTTCTACTTCGTAACGCCCGGCTGGGAATGGGCTTGTTATACCGTTCGGGCCTTCCAGCCTCATGGAACTGGACACTTCGAAATCTTGTTGAAAAACATCTTTCGAGTCCGATTCATTAGTGACTGCATCTTGAACACTGGTATAAACTAAGTTACCCTCCATATAGAACTTGAATATCAATTTCAATGAATGTCCTTTTTCAAGCGAGCGCCACTGGAATCCGGCTAATAGCCTTTTGTATGTATTGGCTTTGAAAGATTTCTGTTCAATGATTTTTCCCTCGTAGATGTGCAATGCGCAATCATAAGTAACCCATTGTTGCACTTCTTCATCGGTATTGTAAAAATGAAGCACCAATGCCAAAGGTTCTATCCAACCTCGCTGCTTAGGCGATTTCACGACCTCGAATCGCCCACGACCCATTTCTCGATTCTTATAGTAAAGAGTGTAAGTATGAGTGCCGGGGGCATAAGAAGTACCGGAATCGGAGCCCCAGCCACATATTTGCAACCATTGGGATCCATCTCGGGGATTGAGTGTGACTGTGTGGTCGAACGCTTTGATTTTGCCTGTCCTTTCATTCTTGATCTCCACATGGTAAGTAACCTTGCGTACAACGTCCGAATAGCAGGTACATCGGCAACGCATTTGCATATACTTGGGCTCCACGAAGTTGCCTGTATTCCAATCATCGATCACCTCACCTTTGCCGTTGATATTACGAAATTCAAGGTTCGAGACAATATGAATCCAACCCATGCTTTCCCAAATGTCTTCCAACGGAACTATTTCGAGCGGAGCGCTGATAACCACATGATCTTCTTCATCAAGAATATCGAACCGCCATGTACCGACCGCAGTGAAATGGTCTCGCTTTTCCGACCCCCACCACGGAAATTGCGCCGACATGTTCTCAACGGGTTTTAACGGGGCATCGAAGTCGTAGGTATGAGTTTTGCCGCTTGGTTCGGTAATGCGGACTTTTATCTTGACGGTGCGGTCGATGCGCGATGTCATCTTCACCACAGGCATAATATAGCGCGAGTCGGTATAGTGTTTGCTACTTGGCCGGGTATCGCGTTTGCCGTCTTTACCCACTTCGCAAAATTCGAGCGAATGGATTTCGTACCCGCGATCTTTCTTGAACAAATCGAATAATCCCATAGATATCGAGACAAGGTTAATGTGACAATATGCGAATTTATAAAATGTTATAAAATTTGCCAAACTATCTGAGGAAAATTTATAGCGACCCATTTTTCGCATGATACCCAAATACGCAAAAATCAAAGACTGGAAGGGATTCAAAAATTATTTCTCGAAGATACATTTCTAATATTATATAGCACAAACCGAATTCTATGCAATAGGAATAATCTATTATCTTTGCATTCGTCGAACGAAAACCTTAAACAATAACGCACATGAGAATCAAATGGCTCATAACAATAGTTATCTCATTATGTATTTTCCAAACGAATGCACAACGTTCGTATTTGTCTCTAAACGACAACTGGCAGTTTCGCTTTTCTCACCAAGTCGGTAAAAATTCGACTCAACGAATCTCATTGCCGCACACATGGAATGCCCCGGATGCCCTATCTGGGAAATTAGACTACAAACGTGGTATCGGCAATTATGAAAAAGACCTGTACATTTCCCCCGAATGGAAAGGCAAAAGATTATTTTTATATTTCGAAGGCGTCAACAGCGTAGCCGACCTTTTTATCAACGGTAAATACCGGGGCGAACACCGGGGAGGATACAGCGCTTTTACATTTGAAATAACCGACGATGTCGAATACGGGACAGACAACAAAATTCTCGTGCGAGTAAACAACGCCGAGCAATTCGATATAATGCCTCTGGTCGGAGACTTCAACTTCTACGGAGGAATCTACCGCGATGTCAGTTTGATTATAACAGAACCGACATGTATATCGCTGTTGGATTACGCTTCTCCCGGAGTATATCTTACTCAAAAGTCCGTGACCGAAAAACAAGCCCACATCGCTGTGACTGTAAAATTATCCAATGCAGCCACAACAAAACAAGTAAATGTAAAAGTCTCCGTCAAAGACCACGATAAAACTATACAAGAAATAAAACGACACGTCACATTGAACGCCCATTCCGAAGGAGAAACCATCATTCCTTTCACCATACAAAATCCCCGTTTATGGAATGGCCGTGAAGACCCGTTCATGTATCGGGCCGAAATATCCTTATGGGAAAATGATAAATTATTGGATAAGGTGATACAACCTTTGGGAATACGATACTATCGTGTAGATCCCGACAATGGCTTTTTCTTGAACGGTAAACATTTGCCTTTATACGGAGTTTGCCGGCATCAGGACCGGGCGGAAATCGGCAACGCCTTACGCTCGATGCATCACGAAGAAGACACCGAGCTGATGCTCGAAATGGGAGTCAACGCCGTTCGGTTAGCCCATTACCAACAAGCAGAATACATGTACGACCTAATGGATCAATCGGGTATAATCACATGGGCCGAAATCCCATTCATCGGCCCCGGAGGATATGCCGACAAAGGATTTATCGACTCCGAGGCTTTCAAGAAAAACGGAGAAGAACAATTGAAAGAACTAATCCGCCAAAATTACAATCACCCCTCGATTTGTTTTTGGGGATTATTCAACGAATTGACCGAACGAGGAGATAATCCCGTTACTTACATTACCGAACTGAACGAACTGGCACACTCGGAAGATCCCACTCGCCTGACAACCTCTGCCAGTAACCAGAACGGAGGACTCAATTTCATTACCGACTGTATCGCTTGGAACCGCTACGACGGTTGGTACGGAGGTATGCCCGACGCTTTGGCGAAATTTTTAGACCAGACTCACAACCAATACCCCCAGTTGCGCATTGCAATCAGCGAATATGGAGCAGGAGCCAGTATCTATCATCAATCGGATTCTTTAAAACGTCCGAACCCGGCCGGTTGGTGGCATCCCGAAAACTGGCAGACATTCTATCATATCGAGAACTGGAAAATTATTCATGAACGGCCCTTTGTCTGGGGTAGTTTCATATGGAATATGTTCGACTTCGGAGCCGCGCACCGAAGAGAAGGAGATCGTCCGGGAATTAACGATAAAGGACTCGTAACATTCGACCGTAAATATAAAAAAGACGCATTCTACTTTTATAAGGCAAACTGGAACAAAACCGACCCGATGGTACATCTGGCCGAAAAACGTTGCGACATGCGCCCGACCGCTCAACAAAATTTCATGGCATTTACCAACCTGCCAGAAGTAGAACTGTTCGTGAACGGGAAAAGCATGGGAAAACAAAAGCCCGACCGATATGCCATCGTCAAATGGGAACAAATAGAGCTTCCTCCCGGAAAGAACACCATTCTTGTGCAGTCGACCACGAAAGATAAAGTCTCAGATACAATGGCTCTATGGATAACCGACTCCGCCAAAAATAGAAAAGAATAACACAAAATTTCTACCAATCTAAAATAACTTAACAGCCATTTACAATCGCCATATAATATTATAGTTGCGAAAAATTATGTAATATTGCATTCGTTTACATATGCTCCATTCAAAATAAAGAAAGAGACAACTAAACAAAATCGGCCAATATGAGTAATAATATTGAAAATCTATTTACACAATATTATCAGATATTGCGCGCCTATGCATTACGTTACGTTCAAAACCAAGATGCGGCAGAAGATATTGTACAAGACGTATTCTTCGAATTATGGCTACGGCGTAACGAGATAGATTTCGACCTCCCGATGAAAGCCTATCTATTCAAATCGGTTTTGAATAAATCGAGAAACTATATTTACGACAAACGCGTAAAAGACAAAATAAGTTTCGATTCGGATAACGATATCCAGTTCATAGACGACTACTTACAATCGTTCGTCGTTTATCAGGAAGATTCCCTACTATTGAAAGATTTGGATCGGGAAATAAAAACCTATGTCGAATCTCTGCCCGAGCAATGCCACCGTATATTCATCATGAGTCGTTCCCTCAATTTGAAAAACAAAGACATTGCCTTGCGACTGGGGATAAGCATTAAAACCGTCGAAAAACAAATAACAAAAGCCTTGTCGGGACTAAGAAGTCATTTGAAAAAAAATGGATTGCTATCCTTTTTCTTCTTACTGTTTTCAGGATTCGAATAAAAAAATAAATTGCTTCGTATGGACGGACAGAACGAAATAAAAGAAATAGATAGACTCATCTTGAAATATCTCGAAGGAGAGGCTTCGAAAGATGAAAAGATCGCGTTATACCGTTGGATCGAACTTTCGGAGGAAAATAAGACACATTTCAAAGAAGCACAAGAACTGTGGCTATCGACCCAAGCCATACTCGCACCGAAAGAAGATACGGAAAAAGCATTACAGCGTTTCCGTTCTAAAATCAAGAACTACAATCGCCGCGGCAAAACATTCCGCAAACCACTCTACTACATTACCCAGTGTGCAGCCATAATAGTGATACTATTAGGCTTGTATTACTTTTTCACAAGAGAATCTAATTCCGAACAATACGCTTGCGTAGAGATGGCAATCGGTAACAAAGGTTGTATTACCCTCCCCGACAGCACGGTAGTTTGGCTCAATTCAGGCAGTAAATTGACATACCCCAGCCGGTTTTCCGATAAAAAAAGAAAAGTCCGGCTCAACGGGCAGGCCTATTTCAAAGTCTTCCACAAAGAAGATCAACCATTCGTTGTCGAAACCAACGATATGGACATAAAAGTTCTCGGGACCAGCTTTGTCGTCAAGAATTACATACGAGACGAAATCATCGAAACGGCATTGGTCGACGGGCATGTAGAAGTCTATTTTCCCAATAGCTCGGTTCCTCCCATAACTTTGCAACCTGCCGAGCAAGTCACATACTCCCGCAAGACGAAAGAAACGAAAATATATACGCGAAAAGATAGTAGTCTCTACCACATTTGGGCACAAGAAAAACTACTATTGAGCAATTGTGAATTGACAGAAGTCATAGAAAAATTAGGCGCATGGTATAACGTAACAATGACCTGTACGAACACTTCCCCTGCCCCTGTTTATATGACGCTGACGGTCAGGACAGAACCGCTGAAAGAAATATTGCAAACGCTCAAATCGATAGCCCCCATAGATTATCGTTTCAATAACGACACGGTCTACATTGAGCACAAGCCAAATAGTTAAAATATATTAATACGCACTCGTTAAGGTAGGGTATGCCCACTCTTGTTTGTGATAATTATAGAGTGGAGCACATGGAAAAACACAACCGACATATAGACGAACTCATAACGAAGTATCTGGATAAATCCCTTACTCGGGAAGAATGCGCCGAACTGCGCCGTTATTTGGCAGAAGACAAAAAGCATCTCGCATATTTTGCCGAAATAAGAGACCTATGGTTATACAATACGGCTCTGTGGCAACCGGTTATATCCACACGGTCGGCTCTCGAAAAACTGAAAAAGAGAATAAGGAAATATACTTCTCTCGTAAAAATCAGAAGAACCGTCTATTACGCTTCCCAGATTGCAGCCGTTATTGCGATAGCCTTTATCTTTCATACTGTAAAGGAATCCAACGCCTATTCCGCCACAACCCATACGGTTCTCACCTCGACCCATAAATCGGAAGTCACTCTACCCGACGGCACGATAGTATGGCTCAACAATAATACGAAACTCATTTATCCCGAAGCATTTTCATCGACAGAGCGATCCGTTTATTTAGAAGGTGAAGCCTATTTCAAGGTCACGAAAAACAAAGCACGTCCGTTTGTCGTGAAATCACAAGGACAAGAGATTAAAGTGTTAGGAACATCTTTCAATGTGCGAAACAGACCGAACGAAGACCTTGCGGAAACGACGCTGATTTCGGGAGCCGTATCCCTCTGTTTCAATAATGACTCCGTGCCCGTCAGATTAAATCCGAACGAACAGATAACCTACTCCAAATCAAATCAATCTATCCGTAAAGACACGGTCGTCGCTCATGAATATATAGCATGGACTACGGAAAAGATGACATTCGACAACGACAGATTCACAGATGTGATCTCATATTTGGAAGACAAATATCAACTTCAAATAATCTGCCCGGAAGAAATCGCCGATACTTTATACCTGACCCTCGTCGTAAGGAACGAAACCAAAGAAGAGATATTCAAGGAAATAGCGCGTATCTCCCATTTGCAATACTCCATACACAACGATACGGTCTATTTCGATTTCCCAGAAAACACCGATTGTCAAACTTTACAACACAGCCTATGAAACACCATGAAGCGACCCTAACAAAAAACAAGCGATTCAATCATAAAAAATACGACCATTTCTCGTAAACACATCGAAAGAAGAAACCAAGTTAAATACATAAAACCATGAAGACCCTTAAACACAAAAAAACGATCACAAAACGATCTTCATTCCCCTACAAAGTCATAGGACTGGTTTTGTATCTTCTATGGGTTCAACCATTTGGAGCAAATCACCTGTACGCATCGGAACGGAAGATAAACATCGAGGTAAACGACGTGACATTAATCGATGTGCTGAAACAAATAGAAGCTCAAAGCGACTATGTGTTCTTCTATAACAACGCAGACATCGATACTGAGAAGAAAATCAGTATTAATATGAAAGATGCGAATATAAAAGACGTTCTGGATAAAATCCTGAACGAATACTCTTACCGCATCAACAATAAAAAGATCATCATCACCGCCAAACGTCAGGCCCCCGTTCGCACGAATAAAATCAGCGGTGTCGTCTCCGACGATTCAGGACAACCTATTATCGGGGGCAACGTCTTGGTAAAAGGTTTAAACAAGGGAACCATGACCAACATCGACGGGAAATACACAATCGATGTACCCGACAGTGCAACGACTCTCGTTATCTCCTACATCGGATATAAAAAACAAGAAGTTGAAATCGGTGACAGAAATTATATTCCGGTAACTCTTCAAAAAAACGACGTTCTGATGGACGAAGTAGTGGTTATTGGTTACGGGACGGTTAAAAAAAGTGATTTGACGGGAGCTGTATCGAGTGTCAAAACAGAGAATCTGCCCATCGCAGCCAACACTTCTGTCACACACATGTTGGCAGGACAGGCCGCCGGAGTAATGGTAAAACAAAATTCCGCTCAACCGGGCGGAGGAATCGAAATATACGTCAGAGGTGCTGCATCGACTGGTGCAGGGAATGACCCTCTGTATGTAATCGACGGATTTCCCGTCACCAACAAAAGCGTGGAACCCGAAAGCGGGAACCGCTACGAATATGGTTCCCGAAACCCGATGAACTCGTTGAATCCCAACGATATCGAATCCATAGAAATTCTTAAAGATGCCTCCGCCACTGCCATCTACGGAGCAAGAGCTGCCAACGGCGTGATCTTGGTCACGACCAAAAGAGGGAAAAGCGGGAAACCCATAGTAAAATACAACGCCAACTATTCGATTCAAACAATAGCCAAACGACTGGAAATGCTATCGGCTAAGGAATTCATGAATGTTTCAAACGAAATATCCTATCAAAAATGGCGCATGGATAATGAATTATATCCGTATGGCGGAGAGCTGGAAGAAGACGCATTACCCTACAAGGGCAATCCATATAGTCCGGAAGAAATCGCTGCCGCCGGAGAAGGGACCGACTGGTTCGGGCTGCTTACACGCGACGGCTCCATCAACCAACACAACGTATCTGTTTCAGCCGGTACGGAATCCACACGATTTTTGGCATCTTTGAATTATTACAAACAAAAAGGAGTAATCAAGAATTCCGATTTCCAACGTATATCGGGAAGAATAAACCTCGATCAAGATTTAGGGAAATACATCAAAGCTGGTATCAATGCAACATACAGCACCATTTTCAACAATAATGTCCCATTAGGAGAAGGTAACGCCGAAAATTCCAGCCTGCTGAATTCGGCATTGCATTACGACCCCCTCGTCCCGGTAAAAGACGAATCGGGAAACTATGCGCTGAGTCCCACACTGGGCATGATTCCTAACCCGGTTTCAATGCTCGAAATTACAGACCAGACGCAAACCGATAGATTACTGGCAAACGGCTATATCGAAGCTACATTCTGGAAAGATTTGAAAGTAAAGCTCAATATGGGTATCGACAAAAATCAAGGTCGCCGCAGTACCTATCTTCCCAAATCGACGCTATACGGAAAACAAGAAGGAGGAAAAGCCAATATCAATGAAAATAGAACGGTCGATTTATTGTTCGAACTAACAGCCAACTATACGAAGCAACTTTTCAAGGAAAGAGACAGATTGGAAGTATTGCTCGGGTATTCATACCAACAAGAGAACTGGGACGGATTAGGAGCCGGCAGCTCTCAATTTTTCACCGATTTATTCCTATGGAACAAATTGGAAGCCGGGAATGTGGCCCGTCCGCCGGTAAGTTCTTCCAAAGGCAAAAACGAATTAGGATCTTATTTCGGCAGAATCAACTATTCCCTGCTCGACAAATACCTATTTACATTCTCTTTAAGATATGACGGCTCTTCGAAATTCGGTAAAAACAACAAATGGGGCCTTTTCCCGTCGGGGGCATTCGCTTGGAAAATGCAGAATGAAAACTTTTTGAAAGACGTTGACTGGTTGTCCGAATTAAAATTAAGAGTCAGTTTTGGACAAACCGGAAACAGCAATATCGGAGGCAATGCCTACGAATACTATGAAGCCGGTAATCAATATGTATTCGGAGATGCTGTACAAACAGGCAGTATCAAAAGCCAACTCGAAAATCCCGACCTCAAATGGGAAACGACGACAGAGTTGAACGTAGGTCTCGACTTCGGATTTCTAAACAACCGAATCACAGGATCGTTTGAATATTTCCACAAAGTAGTCAGCGATTTGCTCGCCTTCCGCAAACTGAATTCCTTGATGGAAGTCTCTACTATTGCAGACAACATCGGAGCGACCCAAAGCACCGGATATGAGTTTTCTTTAAATACGGTAAATCTTACCGGCCCGTTCAAATGGAACACTACCTTGAATATATCCTCCTATAACGACCGATGGAAAGAACGCAACCCCGATGTAGTCTTGGCGCCTTATGAAAAAGAAGATGCACCTATCCGGGCTATCTATGGATGCGTATCCGACGGTATTCTGCAAATAGGAGAAACTCCTCCTGCCTCCATGCCCGATTTATTGCCGGGACAAATGAAAGTAAAAGACCTGAACGGGTTTGACCCGAACGACGGTTCCAAATTGCTCGGACACCCCGACGGCAAAATAGACGCTGCCGACAGAATCTATTTGGGAAGTACCGACCCGAAAGTTATCATCGGATTCGGCAACATGTTCGAATACAAGAACTTCGATTTGAATATTTTCTTCTATGGCATGTTCGGTCAATACGTGGCCAATTCGAACCGGGCAAAATACGGGCCCTCCGGTTGCGAATACATCTTGCAACGGCAGAACTATTCGAAAGAAGTATTGGAACGGTGGACTCCCGACAATCCCACGAACAAATTTCCATCGGGATTTTACAGTGCCTACTACGGAGGAGATGACTGGCTGCTCGAAAAAGTATCGTTCGTACGTTGTAAAAACATAACACTGGGATACTCTTTCCCGCACAAGTGGATACACAAAGTCTTTTCACAAGCCAGAATATACGTCGATGTTGAAAACCCTTTCATCATTACGAACTATCAGGGATTAGACCCGGAGATGGACTCAAAAGGCGGATATCCGTCTCAAAGGACATATTCGATAGGTATAGATATCACATTCTAAAAACACGTACACTATGAAGACAAAATTCAAACATATACTGGTTATTCTATGTCTCTCGATGATTTCATGCGAGGGAAACTTGGAACCGGAACTATTCGATCAAATTACACCCGAAAACTTTTTAACCAACGAAGACGACGTAAAGACTGCTGTCACCGGTGTTTACGCCGAGTTCCGAGGGATATCCGAATGGGGACGATACAAAACCTCTTGGGGTTCGGTAATGACGCTTCAAGAAGTCCCCACCGACCTATGGGCCGCGAATTGGTTCTATAAAGCCCATACAGATTTCATGTGGAAAGCAACCGACTATTTCGTCTGTGAAATATTCGAATTTTTCGTGCCGGCCATAACAAAAGCCACTGCTTTAATTGCACGTATACAAGACGCACCTGTGAGCGACGACATAAAAAATCGATATATTGCCGAATTGAGAGTAGTACGGGCGCTCTGGATGTACGATCTGTTCGACCTATATGGGCCGGTTCCGGCAATCACCGACCCCGAAAAAATACTCAATCCCACTCAGGACTTTACGGTAACTCGCCCCTCTCGGGAAGAATACATCACATTTGTAGAAACCGAATTGAAAGAAGTAATCAATGCCAAAATTTTGCCTGTCGCATGGACAGGTAGCGACTACGGTCATGTAAGTCAAGCAACGGCTATGATGGTACTGCTCCAACTATACATGCACGAAGGTGGCTACTGTCGGAACAAACACGTCGGCGACTATCTGGATTATTTCAAAAAGGCCGAACAGGTAGCCAAAGACATCATGGATTTACAATATTATGAATTGCAGGCTGAATTCAAAGACATTTGGAGTCCTCAAAACCAGCACAACAACGAAATCATCTTCGCTCTTCCGAGTTTTCCCATTCCGGTAATGGGGAACAACTTTCTTGCCCATGTACTACCCACCGATTACAAGTCCCAGCAAGGTATCCCGCTGACCGGTTGGAATGGATTCAGAACCCCGTGGGAAGTATACGACTCTTTCGATCCGGCCGATAAGCGCAGACAAGTACACAAAACCGAATACTGGAATGGGAAAGAGATGGTTACAGGACGTACCGGAACTCTCGAATATGGAGCTTTGCCTATGAAATATCAGGAAAATGCAAATACCGATGGGACGAATGATGCATCGGAATATGTCATTTACCGGTACGCCGATGTCATCATGTTACGTGCCGAAGCTAAAAACGAAATTTTCGGCCCGGACGGGGGAGGCACACCCACGGCCAAAGAACTCCTGCACCAAGTCTGCCGCAGAAGTTTCGACAATTACGACCAAACCGACCACAAAAAGAAAATAGACCAAATAACCGACATAGACGCTTTTCGCGCTCATCTGCTTCAAGAAAGAGCTTGGGAGTTTATTTGGGAAGGTAAAAGAAGAAGCGACATGATACGACACGGCGTATTCATTTCCAACGCAATCAGCCGGGGTAAAAATCTGGCGAAAGACTACCACGAACTATATCCTATTCCTCAACAAACGATTTATGAACTTAAAATAAAACAAAATGATGGCTACTAATCAAAGAAATCTTTTGAAAAAAGCGACTTTCTGGTCTTTATGCTGCCTCCTTTTCTCTGGACCGATATCTGCCCAAAAGGTATATCCGGCATACGGGTTAAACGACTTCGTAGAAACCGCCGATCCCGAAACCTACGACAGCAAACAATGGGACGATCTTTCTTCGGGACTTCACGCCGCATGGGGGTCGATCGATACTTTATACAAAAAAGGAAATGTCCCCGCAAATAAAATAAAACAAACGAAAGCCGTCGTATGGAAAGGCGAAAAAGTAAACTTCATTGCATTGGCTTATACCAAAAACGAGATAAAAGACGTAAAATGCGTTACCTCCGATTTAAAAGGTATATCTTCCATAATTCCGGCGGGAAATGTCAAATCGAACTTTGTCCGATACACACTCTCCGACAAGTTCAAAATTTCAGACGAAATATTGGCTTGTGCCGCTCGAACGCCGCATAAAACAGAAAACAGCCACCTCGTGCCCGATGTTCTCGATTATATCCCCCAAATGACGATACCGGGAAGAACCACTCGCCCGATATGGATTACAGTAGAGATTCCGCGAGACATACCGTCGGGAGAATATACGGGAGAGATATTTATTCGTTCGGCTGCGGGTGAAGACCAAATACTGTCTTTGACCGTAGAAGTACTCGACCACATAGTCCCCGCACCGAAAAATTGGCAATTCCATCTCGACCTTTGGCAAAACTGTGTTTCGGTAAAAAGGTATCATAAGCCTACCCTATGGAGTGACGAACATTTCGAGATACTGGCAGAGTATTTTAAAATATTGGCCGATGCCGGACAAAAAGTTTGCACTGCCGTAATCAACCACGGAGGACAAAGTTTCGACGACTGGTACGAAAGTATGATTCTATGGACCAAAAAAGCCGATGGCACTTGGTTTTATGATTATACGGTATTCGATAAATTCGTGAATATGATGGCTTCGATAGGAATCGACCAGCAAATCAATTGTTACTCGATGTATCCGTGGGGAGCTACACGTTACTTCGACGAAAAATCAGGCGATTGGATTTCTATACAGCCGGAACCCGGCACTCAGGAATTTGCAGATTTTTGGAGGCCCTTCCTCCTCGATTTCCGGGAACACCTCAAAGAAAATGGCTGGTTCGAAAAAACAGCTATCGCTATGGACGAAAAACTCGAACCCATTATGACCGGAGTAATCTCTTTTATCAAAGAGACAACCCCCGACTTCAAGATAGCATTGGCCGGGGGTTATATCCCCTCCTTGCAAGAAGACATATACGATCTGTCCATCTTTGTGGGTCACCCCACTACATCGGAGAATATGCAGGCTCGAATCGCACAAGGTAAACCCACGACATTCTATACGAGCTGTTCATGGCCCGAACACCCCAACCAGTTCACATTCTCGCCTCCTGCCGAAAGTGCTCTTGTCGGGTGGTTCGCATACGCTCAGGGATATACGGGATTCTTGCGTTGGGCCTATAACATTTGGGTACAGAACGTTCTCAAAGATACCCGCTGTGCATCGGCTCCGGCAGGCGACCAACACATGGTATATCCCGGACCTCGCAACTCTGTAAGAATGGCCCGCCTACGTGAAGGCATCCAAGACTATGAAAAGTTACGAGTCATTATGGAACGCCTGAAAGGGCTGGGCACGCCGGAAGCCAACGAAAACATTCAAAAACTGCAAAGAGTATTGCAAACATTCTCATTGGGAGAAATCAGCAAAGAGACCGACAACCGCATCACGAGCTTGGTGAACGACGCAAAAGCCGTACTGACCGAAGTCGCAAAAGCAACGCCCGTAAACATGTCCAATCTGGTGATTCCGTCGAAAGACCGCAATACAATCGAAATTTATCCCAATCCCACGGACGACAAACTGTTCATCTCCTACGATGGAGATACAGAAAAGATAAGCTATCAAATATGCTCCACTTCGGGACAAGTATTGCAAACATCGAACACGAAACCCGTCTATAAATACATAAACATCAAAAATATACCATCGGGTAACTACATTATAAAATTCAATGTCGGATCGCAAGTTATCAGTAAAAAATTCATTAAAAACTAACCTTAAAAAACAAAATCGTATGAAACCGAAAAAAATTACTTCATGCATGTTATTTGCCATGATTTTCAGTTGTGGAATGTCATTACAGGCTGCAAACATCAAAGCCGTCAACTTTATCCACGACAACAGCATCAGAGGCTGTGATATTCACCTGTCACAAGAAGGGAACAAGTACTTCGCCGATGTCTACAACCAACAACAGACCATCGAAATGTGGGTGCGTATAAGCGAAACCCTCGACGCGCAAGGCGGCGTATTGATAAGCACTAAAAGTGCATTCGTCGATGATCCTGCCAATGACAACAAATCAGGGGGCTACGAACTGATGCTGCAACCCAACGGCTGGGCGAGAGCTACATTCTGTGTCGGTAACGGAGGTAACGAACCTAAATGGGTCAATACCCAGTTACAAGCCGGAGAATGGGCAAAACTGTCTATGGTGATAGACGGGAACAAACTGATCTGCTATAAAAACGGAGAAAAAACAGTGGAGGAAACTTTCAGCGCACCGATAGCTGTTGGCACAGGAGACCTCACATTGGGCGCCAATCCCAACTGGGTAGACGGCGAAAAATTTCAAGGAATGATAACCGATGTCAGAATTTGGACGGTAGCCCGTACAGAAGAAGAAATAAAATCCGATTTGAATTACTATTTCGCCTCAAAAAAAGAGAACCTCTTTCTCAACTGGAACATGCAGGAAGGAGAAGGCACGACATTGAAAAACTTGATGCATTCGAGTAGAAACCAAGCCTCGATAGTTTTAATCAACGACATGGACGAAACAGGAATCGAATGGGTGGACAATAGCGGCTGCCCGATATACGAGGAAGGATCGTCGAGCATAGAAACTGCTCGACAAAAACAAGCGGCCTATATCAGCGGAGACAATATTCTTATCGACGGTGAAAATATAAATGGAGCAGCACTATACACGATAGACGGGAGATTGGTCATGAGCATTTCATCACATCATAACACCATAGACATAAGCGATTTAACTCCGGGGTACTATATATTCAAAGCAATAATAGACAACAATCCGGTATCTTTGAAATTAAGAAAATAAAATCGATCGCTTACACGTTATGGCGGGCTTCTGATTTACAGAAGCCCGCCATTTTTTTATGCTTCAATAAAATAGCGCAACAAAATACCGTCCCTATACAAAACACAAGAGAGGAAAATGAATCATAATATAAAAATTAAAACCACTTCTTAAATAAGTAAAGTATGAAGAATTTGACTAAATTTGCCGATAGTAGATAAAACATAGAGATATGAAAAAATATTTGAGTTTGCTCATTGCTATCTTGTTTACATTATCTTTAAATGCCGGCGGAGGGAAAGCCAAAATAGTTTTCGACTCCACCCGTTATGATTTCGGTTATATTCAGGAAGATAAAGGAAAGGTAACGCACTCTTTCAAATTTACCAACGACGGAGATGCCCCGTTAATTATCATATATACGCGTAGTACCTGCGGTTGCACGGCATCGCATTTCACCAAAGAGCCTGTCGCCCCTGCCGGTACGGGTTCGATAGACGTAACTTTCGACCCCGAAGGGCGTCCCGGGACCTTTCGAAAAGAGGTCAAAGTCTATACCAATGCCAGAAAAGCATCCATAAAATTGATTATCGAAGGGATTGTTGTACCTAAAAAATAATAGTTATGAAACAATTGATTTTAGAATTGATTCTCATTTTTTCCATAACCGTATCGGTAGCCCAACCGCAAATTGTATTCGATAATAAAAATCACGATTTCGGTACATTCGAAGAAGAAACAGGTCCGGTCACTCACGATTTTCGATTCGTCAATAGCGGGAACGAACCCTTAGTTTTGCAAAACGTGCGTTCCACATGTGGCTGCACCGTTCCCAAATACACCCGGGAACCCATTGCCCCCGGAGACTCCGGGAGCATTAAAGTGACCTACAACCCCAAAGGACGCCCCGGTAAGTTTTCAAAACCCATCTATATAACGACCAACGCTTCGGGCGATAGAGAGACGCTCCATATCAAAGGAGTCGTCATCGGATCAAAATCCCGTAGAGCGACCAATCCCTATAAAATAGGAACCCTATCGTTACGCAGTCTGCACATACCGCTGTTCGACACCCCGAAAGGACACGTAAAAGAGGGACATCTATTCGTCCGCAACGAAGGAAAAACAGAACTGGTTCCTACTTTTAAAAATGTCCCTTCTCACATCTCGGTCGAGATGATACCCGCAGTTTTGCACCCCGATGAGGAAGGTCTTATAAAAATTTATTACGATCCCGATGTTGTCGACGACTGGGGGTTCCGACGCGACGAGTTTGATTTGGGACTCGACAACGGCTCCTCGAACGACTTCAATACGGTCACGGTATCGGCGAACTTGCTGGACGATTTTAGCACCCTCTCGCCAGAACAGCGTCAAAACGCCGGACACATCGAGCTATCGAGCAATGTCATAGACTTTGGTATCATCAAAGGGAACACTGCTAAAAAACAGACTTTGAAAATAACGAATACCGGAAAAAGTCGGTTGACGATACACAAAGTGGCGAATGAAAACCGCTCTCTGAACATAAAACTGAAACGAAATACGCTCAACCCCGGCAAAACGACCGAGTTGGTTATCGAAGCAGACCCGTCTATGGCTCGTAACAATTTATTGAACAGCCGATTGATGGTTATTACCGATGACCCCGAAAGACCATCGGTTCCCATACGGGTATTAGGTTCTTTTGAATAACTCTTAATTTCTTGAATTATGGATCACCCCGAAAATGACGCTCAATATGCAGGACTTGCAGTAAACAAAGGAATAGAACAACCGCCTATCGTGAATCCGTATTTGAAAAAGATGCGGACAGCGAAACGTCGATCCTTTACAGCCTCTGAATATGTCGAAGGTATCGTCAAAGGCGACACGAGCATACTCAGTCAGGCCGTAACTTTGGTGGAAAGCAATCTGTACGAGCACCAGACTCTCGCACAGGAAGTCATAGAAAAATGTCTGCCCCATGCCTGCGACTCGGTGCGGGTGGGTATTACCGGCGTACCGGGAGCCGGCAAGAGCACATCGATAGATACTTTCGGGTTGCATGTACTAAAACGGGGTGGGAAATTGGCTGTATTGGCGATCGACCCCAGTAGCGAACGCTCGAAAGGTAGCATATTGGGCGACAAAACCCGTATGGAAAAACTATCGATACACCCCAACGCCTTTATCCGCCCTTCACCGTCGGCAGGCTCGTTAGGCGGTGTAGCCCGGAAAACTCGTGAAACGATCGTTCTCTGTGAGGCCGCCGGATACAACAACATCTTTGTAGAAACAGTCGGGGTCGGGCAATCGGAAACAGCCGTACACTCGATGGTCGATTTCTTCCTGCTTATCCAATTAGCCGGTACAGGTGACGAACTGCAAGGAATCAAAAGAGGCATCATGGAAATGGCAGATGGTATCGTCATCAACAAAGCCGACGGAAGCAACATCGAAAAAGCCAAATTAGCCCAAGCACAATTCCGTAACGCATTACATCTGTTCCCCCCTACGCCTTCGGGCTGGACTCCGCAAGTGCTCACCTACTCTGGATACTACGAGTTGGGAATTGCCGAGGTTTGGGACATGATAGACAAATACATCGCTTTTGTCAAGAAAAACGGATATTTCGATTACAAACGGCAAGAACAAGCCAAATACTGGATGTTCGAAACGATAAACGAACAACTCCGCGACCACTTCTATCGCAATCCTCAAATCGAAAGAATGCTGGAAGAGAAACAACAGAAAGTGTTGAACAACGAGCAAAGTTCGTTTATGGCGGCCAAAGATGTGTTAGACTATTATTTCGACAAAGAAAAATAATTTGCCACTTACTTCTCGATATTTATGAAACAGGTAATCTGTCCAAAATGCGGAAAAACGTTTTCTTTCGACGAGTCTCGTTACGACGTTTCCTGCAACATATCTTTCATTTGCCCGGCCTGTCGCAAACGATTCCTAATGACACTGCCCGAGATAGACGCATGCCACAAGAACGACATAGACACCTCTCTCGGTTTCATCACGGTATTGGAAAATGCGTTCGGATACCGACAAGAATTTCCTTTACACGCAGGCGATAATATAATAGGCCGTGCATCGAAAGGTACGGAAGTGGATATATCCATCGAAACGAGCGACATGAGCATGGATCGTCGCCACTGCATCATTAACGTGAAAGAAAAAGGCAATCGACCGATACTCACGGTCAGAGACAATCCCAGTCTCACCGGCACATTCCTCCGCCATGAATTGTTGAGCGATCGGGAACGCGCGGTATTACACGACGGCGATGTGGTGACGATAGGAGCGACGACTTTTATCGTTCACATTCCCGACGAAGAAGACGAAGAATACTTCGAGTGAGTCTCGCCCCGAGAATTGGGAAAAATTCTCGCTAAACCTCTTATCCACCAATAAAAACGTAATAGATATTATCCGAAATTTTTTTACCATATCCATCTAAAATTACAAATATGATAAAAAGAATCGCACTATTAACACTTTTAGTTGCCCCTTTATGGTTATCGGCACAGGTTCGTACAGAAAAACTGTTAGAAAAGGGGTGGAAATTTACAAGGGAAGACAATCCCGAATTCAAGACATCGCAATTCGACGATACCAAATGGCAATCGGTCTGTATCCCACACGATTGGGCTATCTATGGTCCTTTCAGTATCAACAACGACAAACAGAACACGGCGATTGTTCAAGACGGACAGAAAGAAGCGATGGAACACGCCGGACGTACCGGAGGTTTACCCTTCGTAGGAACCGGCTGGTACAGGCTTCGATTCGATGTCCCCGAATATACAGACGGAAAAAAATGTACATTGGTATTCGATGGAGCCATGAGCCATGCCCGTGTCTACATCAACGGAAAAGAAGCAGGCTACTGGCCTAACGGATATAACGCATTCTCTGTCAACGCATCGCCTTTCTTAAAACAAGGAGAGAGCAACACACTTGCCGTACGGCTCGAAAACTTTACCGAGAGCTCCCGCTGGTATCCCGGCGCCGGTCTTTACCGAAATGTACACCTGATCGTAACCGACGATGCCCACGTACCGGTGTGGGGAACACAAATCATCACCACCGCACTCACCGACAAATATGCAAAAGTAAAACAAACGACTTCTTGGAATTACCCGTCTGGAAAATCCCTGAGCGACTATGTCATCGTGACTGACTTGGTCGACCATAACGGAAAGATAGTCGCAACGAATCGCAAACAAGGAAGCGATTTCGACAACGACCTATTCGAGCAAGAATTTGTAATAGAAAATCCTGCGGCATGGACTCCTGAGACCCCCGACCTCTACACCTCGATTTCAAAAATATATGAAGGCGATGTGCTGAAAGACCAATACTCGACGACTTTCGGTATTCGCACCGTCGAAGTTCGACAAGGCGAAGGGTTCTTCCTGAACGGCAAACGGGTGCAATTCAAAGGAGTTTGCAATCACCACGATTTAGGCCCGTTAGGAGGTATCGCCAACGAAGCGGGAATACGTCGGCAAATCCGTATGTTGAAAGATATGGGTTGTAACGCCATTCGCACCTCGCACAATATGCCCGCACCCGAATTGATTAAAGCCTGTGACGAAATGGGTATGATGGTCATGGCCGAATCGTTCGACGAATGGGCGACAGCCAAAGTCCAAAACGGATATCACACCGTATTCGGCGAATGGGCGGAAAAAGATATCGTGAACTTAGTACGCCATTTCAGGAATAATCCCAGCGTAGTCATGTGGTGTATAGGGAATGAAGTCCCCGACCAATGGGCGGGCGACAAAGGCCCCAAACTGTCGTTATGGTTACAGAACATCTGCCACCGCGAAGACCCCACTCGTCCCGTCACGCAAGGCATGGATGCCCCGGACGCCGTAGTCAACAACAACATGGCGGCAGTCATGGACGTACCGGGATTCAATTACCGCCCGTTCAAATATATCGAAAATTACAAAAAACTCCCCCAAGAAATCATTTTGGGAAGCGAAACGGCATCGACCATCAGTTCGCGGGGAGTCTACAAATTCCCGGTAGTGCGACGGTCCATGCCCAAATACCCCGACCACCAGTCCTCCTCTTACGATGTGGAACACTGCGGGTGGTCCAATCTTCCCGAAGATGATTTCATACAGCACGAAGATTTGCCCTACTGCATAGGAGAATTTGTCTGGACCGGATTCGATTACTTGGGTGAGCCCACCCCCTATTACTCCGATTGGCCCAGCCACTCCTCCCTATTCGGTATTATCGATCTCGCCGGAATCCCCAAAGACCGCTACTACCTCTATCGCAGCCACTGGAATAAAGATGTGGAAACCCTCCATATCCTACCCCACTGGAACTGGGAAGGCCGCGAAGGAGAAGTAACTCCCGTATTCGTCTATACCAATTACCCCACCGCCGAGCTCTTCATAAATGGCAAAAGTCAGGGGAAACGCACCAAAGACCTGTCGGTAACCGTCCATAACAGTGGAGACTCTCTATCGACGGCGAACTTCAAACGGCAAAAACGCTACCGTCTGATGTGGATGGACACCAAATACGAACCGGGGACTGTCAAAGTCATCGCCTATGATAAGGACGGAAACGCAGTTGCCGAAAAAGAGATGAAAACAGCCGGTAAACCCTATCGTATCGAACTGACAGCCGATCGCGACAAAATCATGGCCGACGGAAAAGACCTCTCGTTCGTAACGGTGAAAGTCGTGGACAAAGACGGAAACCTCTGCCCCACGGCAGCCAATGAAATAACCTTTAAGGTAAAAGGAAAAGGATACTACCGGGCAGGAGCCAACGGCGATCCCACATCGTTGGAATCGTTCCAAGCCCCCCACATGAAAGTATTCTCAGGCATGATGACCGCCATCGTATCATCGACCGAAGAACCGGGGAAAATCACCCTCGAAGCTACATCTAAGGGGTTGAAAAAAGCTACCCTCGTTATCGAGAGCGGCAAATAATCGATACATATAGTTCTGTAACAACGATTCGCCCCTGCGTTTTGTTTCATACAACGCAGGGGCGAATCGTTTAAGAATGGTTCGTAGTTGATGATAGGGAAACCGACCTTCATAAATTGTTTATTCCCGATACCCCCGATTCTGCAAACCACCAATTTTTCAACATTTCCCCGCTTACAGATACACTTCCTATCATACATTCGCATATAGAAGCTATGGTTTATTTATTTCCAAACCCCTCCGTCACTCCATGACACCTCACCCTATATTTTGCGTTGCAAAACACAGGGGAGGAGTTTTAAATAGTTCAATAGAGAAAAACACCCGCGTGAGGCTACGGAACATAGCAAAGGAGGAGGTTTAACACCCTTCTGCAACATTATTTTATCTAATGAGATGATTGTATTTATCCTTCTCCCTTGCCGTGCCCCGTAGCATTGCGGGGTGTTGCGTTAGTGATATAGGGGAGACACCGAAGAAACGACAGTTTCTGAGGAGAGGGGTTAAGAAGAATAACTTAGAATATAATATTAGAAAGAAATGAAGCATTCAACCTCTCCCCCTGTGTCGCACAGCGATATAGGGGGAGTGCCCATAGGGCGAGGGGGTTGAAATATACAAGAACAATCTACACTAATTATCGATGAACCTTAATCTCTACTTACCAAGAACGAAAAAAAATACCCCCGGCACAGAACGCTCTGTATCGGGGGATTTTGCAAGCCGCAAGTGCGGATTTTTTGTTGAATAATTATATGCCTTTCGGCAGCAGGCAACCTGCTTGTTTTCTAATAATCGGTCTTATCTTCGTGAGACTTCAAAACGGTTTCTCAAATAGTTCCGTTTTGTTCCAACATCAACGTTTTGGTAGGCTGGTCGCAAACCTCGGTAGGACCGAAATATTGTATAGGACCGGGATAGACATAGCACGTGTTCATAGCCCACTCGTCACGATGTGAGGCGAAATATTTGAAAGGAGCCCCATCGAGGCGAACCAATGCTTTTTGTATAACAGGTTTCATTTCTCCGTGACGGCGTTCCATATTCATCATCATAGTCACAGGCACGCCCCCGGCAATCCACTCGCTGGCCGGTTTGGTCGTGTTGCGAACCGACGACATATAACCCGTTTTACCCTCGCCTACCAACAGTGCTGCGGTATAACCGAGAGAATAACAATAGTCGGCATCGAAATTGGAAGGATCGGCACAACGGCCTTCGTAACCGAAGAAGTGGAATTGCGTAGCGAATTTACCCACGAATTTCCCTTCGGCTTTCATTTCGGCCAAACGACGTCCGACCATCTCGCCTAACAGTTTTTCGGTTTCGATAAGCGATACCTGAACATTTCCGTGGGGGTCGCGGTCGAGCGTGAGCTGACGGGCGACACCTTCGGGCAGGCTGGCATAGATAGCCGAATTTTCGGGAGAAAGGTGTTTGATGATATAATTGATTTGTTCCGATTTCTTAATCATTGCGAATTCCGAACCGTTCGCAGCCAGATAGTCGTTCAACTCGGCGATAAGGCGCTTCATGGCTGGGATAAATTCGATAAGTCCTTCGGGAATCAACACCGTTCCGAAGTTGTTACCTTTGGCGGCACGGGCAGCCACGATTTCGGCGATATAGTTTACTACATCGTCGAGAGTCATCTGCTTGGCCTCGATTTCCTCTGAAATCAAACAAATATTAGGCTGAGTCTGCAAAGCGCATTCCAAAGCGATATGCGAAGCCGAACGTCCCATCAGCTTGATAAAGTGCCAATATTTCTTAGCCGAGTTACAGTCGCGTTGTATGTTACCGATTACTTCGGAATATACTTTACAAGCCGTATCGAAACCGAAAGAAGACTCTATCATCTCGTTCTTCAAGTCTCCGTCGATAGTTTTCGGGCAACCGATTACCTGAACTCCGGCTCCGATTTGTTTATAATATTCGGCGAGCACGCAAGCGTTGGTATTGGAATCGTCACCACCGATAATAACGACAGCTTTGATACCCAACTCTTTAATAATTTCGAGACCACTGTCGAATTGATCCTTCGTTTCCAGTTTGGTACGTCCCGAACCGATAATGTCGAATCCGCCCGTATTGCGGTAGTCATCGATAATATCGGCCGTAAGTTCCATATATTTATGTTCGATCAATCCGCCGGGGCCTAAAAGGAAACCGAACAAACGACTCTCTTTATTCAGAGCTTTAAGACCGTCGAAAAGACCAGAAATTACATTATGTCCACCGGGAGCTTGACCGCCAGAAAGGATAACACCCACATTGATAGCCGGATATTCTTTCTTTGCAGCTGCTTCGAAACGGAGAACAGGCATGCCGTATGTGTTAGGAAATAACTTAGCGATAGCCTCCTGATCGGCAACCGATTGCGTGGCCTTGCCTTCGACGATGGTAACGCCGTTTTTAATAGCTTCGGGCAACTTAGGCTGATACGAAGCACGAGCGGTTTGAAGTGCACTTTTCTTCATTGTAATCTCTTTTGTTTATGTAAGTTTTATATTTCTTTCGGATTTGCAAATTTCGTATTTTTTTTTCAAAGAGCCAAATACAGAAATATTAAAATCATATCGGACAAAACGGTCGATAAACATTACCCCACGCTTCACTCCTCGTCATACCCGAAAGATTTCCCGGAAAAGAAATCTCCGGTAATCATCAGACGTGAAATATCCCACGCCTGCGTCTGCCTCGAATACAAAGGAGACCGACGGTTTCCCAAAGAACTTCCGTCCCAATAAACGGCACTCTCGACCGGAGTACGGAACAAACTATATCCCAAACCTTTCCAACCGTATTCGTTACACCCCATGACATCGAGCAATGTCGGATATACATCGATTTGCCCCGCCGTCTCTTCATAAGAAATCGTATACGGAGTATTCAATAAAACTAACGCTACCTCACGGTCGGCAAGTGTCCTATGCTCGCGCCCGTCCAACACATTTTTACCCAACTCGTCATGGTCCGAAACAATAGCGATTACCGAGCGTTCGTACAGCCCGCACGCTTTCAGCGAATCGAGAAAACTGCCCAATTGTCTGTCGAGGCTATGAAAAGCCTCCATCGTGTTGACCAACTCGCTCGACTCGGTCGGGTATCGGGAAAGAGCCGTGGGATTGGACGGAGCCTTGTTCGGAGCATGTGTCGAAATAGTCACTATCTGAGAGAAAAACGGCTCTTGTGTCCGTTTCAAAATAGAAAGACTTTCGGCAAACAGAACCGAATCGCTCAAAGTCTCGCTCGCACCGAACGATGTTTTATCATATAAAGTTTCAAAACCGTATGCCGGAGAAGTTTCCGCCTGATTCCAATCCTGTGCCCGATCGCATACGATATTCAAGGTCCGATAACCTTTATCTCTCAACGCATGCCCCAAAGCCGGATAGGTGTTTTCGCCGTACAGCACGGCGGTCGCCCCTACCTTCGCAGGTAAAAGCCCAGTATTGAATATCAAGTGGCCGTCGCTAGACCGACCGTCTTTTACTTGCGGGAGTAAATGGAGAGCCGAAAATGTGCCTTCCTCGACCAGTAGACGATTGAGCCGGGGCATAATCTCCACCCCGTTCACTGTCCGGTTCAATAACCACGAATTCATCGATTCCACGACGATAAGAATAAGATTCCTTCCCGGTTCTACGGCATATCTATTATCACCATAACGCGGCATATCGTCAAGATAAGATTCAACGGTTTTCCGTTCCTCGGCATTCAGCTCTCCACCCTGCAAAAGCGAAGAGACAAACGCATAGCACGTATAAGGTACGACACCGTTAAACACCACGTACTCACGATAATTATAAGGCGTAATGAAAGCCGTCCACGGAGACTCTTGATCGGAAGGCGCACGATGATAAATATGATGAGCTCTGACCGCATAAGAAGACAAAGCTATCGACAACGATACGAAGGCGGCAACCGCTCTGGTACGTGAAGACGGATAATGACGCTGTTTCCTGAAATAGAAAATATACCCCGCCAAAAGTAACAGAGTGGGAAAGAACACAAATATATCGCGTAACCGTATCAATCCCCTCACGCTGTTAAGCAGCACATCGTTGACGTTATTCACGAGAAGGAACGACGAATATGGCATAATATCCTCATAGACACGAGCATATAAAGTCTGGATAAGACAAAAAACGTCGAACAGAAAAAGCGGAATAAACACGACCCACCTCTTGTTCGTAAAAAAGAAAAGAGGCAACGACAATAAAAAAGCATCGCCCACAGTCGGCGCAAAAGCCGAAAGCGTATCGCCCACAGGCTTTCCCTGTGGAAGAAGGATACGCAAATCGAAAATAGTCGAATATTTCAACCCGATATGTAAATATTCGATAGGAAACATAAAGCAACAGACAGTAAGCAGATAAAACAACAGATACTGTCCCTCGCGGTTCCAAGAAAAAACTCGTGCCGAAAATTTATCCAACCACATTTGCATTCGATAACATTCGATGCAAATGTAATGAAATAAAAATTTATAGTATTATTTTATACTGAAATATCCTTTGGTAATTATTTTTTCCGAAATATCCCATGCCTCTATCTGCCGGGAGGCCAAAGAATCGCCTTCGTTACCGTAAACTGTCCCATTCCAACCGGCCGCACTTCCGACCGGAGTGCGCAAAATACTGTAACCTAAACCCTTCCATGCATAATCATTACAATTCATTACATCGAGTAAGGTAGGATAAATATCGATTTGTCCCATAACCGAAGTGTGTGTATATTTCACATCAGCGTTCGCCACGATGAACGCAGCCTCTGTATCGTTATAACCGGGTACTCCGCAAGGAGAGAGTAATTGGTTATGATCCGAGGCTATCGCAATAACTGTATTATCGTACAATCCGTTACTACGAAGCGAATCGACGAACGCTCCGATACAACGGTCGGTATAATGAATAACCTCCATATAATTTCTCACCTCCTCCGGAAACTCAGTAGCACCCGACAACTTCGTCTTCCGATACGGCTCATTATAAGGCTTGTGAGACGTCCCTGTTATCAATTGATAGAAAAACGGCGTTTTCTGCACTTTTATTTTTTCAATAGCCCGTTCCATCAGCACACTATCCGTAACACTTGTTCCACCACCCAATCTATCGATATTCTGGTCATACCCGTAAGCGACGCTTATCTCGGCCTGATTCCAATAATTATTCCCATCGACCGTCATGTTTACCGCCGTGTAATTCCGTCGCTTCAACGCTTTGGCGATAGAATAGTAATCCACATCGTCATATCGGGTAGCGACGGCTCCGCTTTTTAAGGGAAGCAATCCGGTATTGAACATGAATTGCCCGTCGCTCGACCTACCGTCCTTCACTTGTGGCAAAACATGAACTGCTGTAATCGAGTTGCTGTCGTTTACGATCCGGTTCAAACATGGTGTTATTTCTTCTCCGCAAAAGCTCTTGCCGATCACCCACGAGTTAAGCGACTCTACGATAATAAGTATCAAATTTTTGTTTTCATTAACCGAATAGATGTTATCTGCATAACGGGGATAAGCGTCGAGATAATTTTGGATTCGAATTGTTTCTTCTTCCGTCAATTCAGGTTGGGGCAAAAGCGAAGTAGCGGCATGATACAGAATATATCCGCACATTCCATTCAGATCGAAATACAATATATTATTGGGGAAAGTGACAAATCTATCGGTAAGAGAATCATACTGTTTCGATTTTATATCCCGCACCGAAAGAAAAATATGAAAACAGACAAAAACCGACAAGATAACGATCACCGGCCACCATAACCGCCTCCGCTCTTTTTGCACTTTTTTCTGTAAAACAAATTTGTAAAGAACCCCGGTCATCAAAGTAGGAACGATTGCCAGACAGTCGATCCATCGCGCCGAAGCAAAAGCACTTTCCAACAACAAAGGAGTAAGGTTTTCATACAAAAGGAAAGAAGAAAACGGTATTATATCCAAATAGTTCCGGTAATACCATACGGCCGACAAACAAAATACATCGAGCAAAATCAACGGTATAAAAACGAATCCCCGTCTTTTGACGACAAAAAAAGGAGACATCAAAACCATTGCATCGAACAGCGTCTTAACAATATGAGCCGGTATCGACGAAAGCGGATTCGTGTCTTTCACTATTTCAAAATAGAAAAGCCATATACTGGAAAATGCAGATATAAGAACCAACGCAAAAAGAATGAGTGTATAAAAGTTTTTCGAAAAAAATCGAATGACAGAACTCCCTATATCCAAACTTTTACCAATCATTGAAACTACTCTTTCATTTTAGAACAAAATATTTATCCGCTTCCCTAAACGGGTTTGCAAAAATAATTCTTTTAATGAGGCGAAACAACCTCATTTGCTCGATTTCTTTCAATCCGCTCTCGATAAAACATTTATTAAAAGACAAAACAAAATAAAATTAAATTCATAGCTTTGTTTAATATTATATGATTATCGGATAAAAAAGAGAACTACAATCATTTTTTCTCCTTCGTATCGAACAGAAAATAAACATCTCGAACATGAAAAAAAGGTATATATTGCTCGTTCCGGTAGGCGGCCTTGCCAATCGCATGAAAGCGATCGACTCGGCAATTAAACTAAGCCGAAAAACAAATAGCGAGTTACATATTATTTGGTTCAAAGACCGAGGATTAAATTGCCGTTTCGACCAATTATTCGAACCGATCGATTTACCGAATGTAAAAGTAACGGAGGCTACATGGAGCGATTACCTGCTTTACGACAGGCCCCGGCAGAAAAATATTTTCATTCCCCGTCTTTTTCAAAAGGCAACCTTCGATAACTGTATCTATGAAAAACAGGCCTTACACCTTTTTTACGAGAACTTCGATTTTTACGACTGGGCAAAGAATAGGAAAGTATATATAGCCTCTTTCGTATATTTTTATTCTCCCGAAGATGAAAATGACCGCTTCTCCGTTTTTCGTCCTCTTGCTTCCATCTTGCAAGAAATAGATACCCGTTGTTCCCTCTTCGGAACAAATACAGTGGGTGTCCACATTCGCCGGACCGACAATGCTCTATCTATCGCACAAAGTCCTACCCGTTTATTTATCGAGCGTATGAAAAAAGAAATAGAACAGAACGGCGACACGACATTTTACCTTGCCTCCGACTCCGAGGAGGACAAACGCTCGATTGTAAATCGGTTCGGAAATAGAGTGTTCACCTCTGTCCACAAAGCCGACCGTAACAGCTTGGAGGGTATGCAAGAAGCGCTGATAGAGCTATACCTCCTATCGCGTACCCGCCATGTATTGGGATCGGTACACAGCTCTTTTTCCGAAACGGCAGCTCAAATCGGCAAGATATCCTACGAATTGTTGCGCGACGTTCGCCCCGATAAATAATTCCGGCCATGCACGGGAACAAAATAGATTCGGGAAGATTTGAAACTGTCCCGAATCTATAACCTCTATCGCACGATACAGCGCATCATGGCCGCAGCTTGTTCCGGGCGGCACAATATCTCATATACAAGAGCCGCACAAGTATAACAAACGACCGGTATCAACGAAGGAAGTAACTCATAACTCTCGGCATCGCGGGCAGGATAAGCGGCATAACGAGCCGACCTCACCCGATGAGAAACGACATGCACAGGAAGCGAGTAATAATCGATACGTTTCTGGCCTTCTTCGTTCGATAAAACACATACGGGTGTCGAACAGCCTCCCCGAGTATAAAAATTGAACTGCAACTCATATTCGGGAGACGTTTTATCGATAAATTCCGTAACAGGTTGCCTCCACCCGTCCATACAAAACTCAGCCATACGCCACACATCATCGGGCAAAAGTACATATCCGCTACCGTCGGACGAACGCTGTGGCCGCAACAACGAAGCGCAATCTGTCAAAGGCAACGACGATACCGGTTCCGTTGCCCATACGGCAAGCAAGGCATCCGGCATTTTCTCCCGTATATATCGCTCTACCCCTATCCCTGCGGTCATCACGATGTCGGAATCGAAAGAATCGGTTAGCTCCTCCATGTTCGCTTTAACCCGGTCTACCAACTCATCTACACTTACTTTCATCACGCGCCTTTCTTCTGTCTCACAAAATTATTCTCGTCCACATAAATATCACCCTCCGAAAGAATATCGGTCCATTTTTTTAATGCACAATTCAACCCGTCGGCAGTAAACAAACTGCGGTAAACCGGTAATCCGGTCCCATCGAGACGAGAGATTTCGATTTGCCGAGGAGAAATCGACACCTCGCACGAACCGTTTTCAATGGGCCGAGTCATTTTTAACAAAGCCTCTCCGGCTGCATCCAACCCTATTTGAAAAACTTTATCGCCATCACCCGAATAAACGACAATCCCCTTTTGTAAAGGACTTATCACGACTTCTCCATCTCCAATGGGCACACGCAACTCCCCGGCCTGCGACAAAAAAGTTCCTGTTTCTTTATGACTGATTTCACCATTGCACAACTCCCACGAAGAAAGCTCGCTCGACACCCGAATAGTTTGCTGCCCATCGAGCAAAACCAATCCGTTGGGCTTCAATTTTATCTCGTCGGCTATGGCACAAAAACGAGAAAGTTCTTCCCAATCATTCGAAGATGCCGGCGAAGCTGTCGTGCTACCTACCGAAAACTTCACCTGATAGTACTTACCCATAAAATAAACCACATCGGCGACTCCACCGGTACATCGATAAGTGAAAGATGGATTCCACGTCCCTCGGTAGAGATAAACAGGACGCACGGCATCGTCGAACGTCAATGGAGTCACATAATTCCGCCATGCAGTTCCGTCCCACACAAGGGTGATAATTGCCGACGAATCTGTCGTCACGGTCATTGCCGCCGATCCTTTCAAGGCAGGGAAAACATAAGCCCCTTTACCTCCGGCCACATAGATGAAACAAGCCTGCACACCGCTTTCGACTGCCGGGCTGAAAGTCGCCGGTTCGGTGATAATACCCATGAACGGAGAAGGAGCCGCATGATTCGTATCGTACCACGAACGACCGGTAGAATCCCATATCCAAATGGATTGAGTTTCTCCATTGATAAAAAACTCTCCCGGCAAACCGCCCTCGGGATATGCCGAGAGAAGAGATGCCAACCCATAATAAAATCCCAAGCACCCGTTTTGTCCTCGCAAATGATTGTGTATAGTCGTTCTCATCGCTTGTTCCTCTTTTTTAATTGTGAAAAAATCAAATTCAACCGTTCGGCCGCTTGCTCGATAAGAGCAGGAGAGGAGACTTCCTCGTCAGAAAGCCCGTACGGCTCTCTTCTCAAATAATCCCTTGCGTCCTGCCAAGAGCGAACCTCCGGTACTAACGTATAAATTTTCTCTTCCGATGCCGGCTGTGCGACGTCCGACAATTTGAATCGTCTCCCATACCCCCGACTATTTTCCATAGCCCGCTGCAACTGTTCGTCGGCCGTAGAAAAAATTCCGTTTACACCGTCACTGGCAAGAAATTGTACCCGACGAGGTACACCGTTCACATCGACCGAGGTAGATAGGTTTCCCAACCGGGTCTGATAAATCTTCATCATATCATTATATTTAATTTAAAAACTATATAGCCCCTCGCCGAAACAACCATATCTCTCTCGCAAGAACGGCTGTATAAAAATTTCTCCCGTGCCATGTAACACAACAGTTTCAAACAACCATATAAGAGAGTGACACGAAAAAACACAGTTTCGAGGAGAGGCCGAATTTTAGAAAAAGGGGAGCCGGGTAAGATGTCCCGGTCGCCCCTCAGTCCCCTTGAATCATATCACTTATTCTTCATCGGGTATGACCGGCTCGATACGCATGTGAGCAGCCGGATAGCGCAATGTCAAACAACTGGCCTCGGTCAGTACCAACGCATCGGTATTGCGTACCCCCGATTTTTTCAAATCGAGTTCCTGCGAGTCGAACGGGACATGAGACCATTTCTGGATAAATTCCGGGTCGAAAATAAATCCGTAGTCGCTCATGCCGCAATCGTCGAATACCTCCGAATAAAGCACATACAGCTTCCCGAACTTCGATTTGATTTCCGAGAAGTCGATGCCCCACTGAACCTTATCTTCGCGGGCCATCACCACTTTGGTCATCTCTATCTTATTGATACGGCCGATAAACGAAGAACCGCCAATCAACACCTTCCGTTTATTCCCTCCGTTCCCGGTAAAAGCCTGTCGCATCATATCGATCAAATCGTTCTGTGTCATCTCCACAGTAGGATTGTAGGTATAATGATTTCCGGCCTGCCACCAGATACCGCCCGTCAGCATCACATTCTCCTTTTTACGAGGGTCGAAAATCATGTTCTTCACACCGAACATAAAACTCTTTTCCATACCCAATCGCATATCGTAAATAGCAGCTTCCTCAGCATCCGAGAAATCCCATTCGACCTCTTTATTCGCTATTTTTTGGAAAGTCGATTGCTCGATCTGCATTTTGAATATCTGGCAAAAATTCTGACTCTTGATAGGTAAAGCGGCGAATTGTGCCGTCTGCACATCGAGTTCCGTTGCCGCACGCCCCATACGGATAAGCGGCGTATTCACGGGAATAGACGGCACGCAGTTGGTCACCGAACCTATTTTGGAACCATTGATGGGATAGACGGTCAATGCCCCCGTATCCTCGTCTTTTGCGGCGATATAAAGTACCAAGTCGGCATTCGACATCTCCCCGTCGGGATCATACCCTTTTACACCTTGAACCAACAAAGTTTCCGACACCTCGAATATGCTGTTGTCCACGGCATTGATAGTCGCCTTTTTATGCGAGTCGTTAACGGTCGATGCTCCGGGAGCCACATACGAGGCCTTCATATATGACTTGGTAGGTTTCACATCGACCGAATAATAATCGACAATCATCGACGAAGCCTTCCGTGAACCGTTCCACCGTGATAACTGATCGATAGGCGTGGACATCGGTCGTATTTTCACGATACGTTTATCCACTTCGCTACGCAACAGAGAGGGACTCCCTTCACGAACAATATCGGTCGTCAACGGTTCGTTGGATACGATTTTTCCGCCCGACATACCCGGCACGATCGCCGCCAATGCCAACCCGGCATCGAACAGTCCGTCCCAAACTTGCCAACACAGTACCAACAATACGAAACCGGTCAACCAAAGAAGCGGCTTTTTCCATTTCAATAAAAAATTTTTCATCTCTCTTTTCATTTTAGAATACAATAAAAACATAAGAATTAGAATAATTTAGAAGCTGTTTCAATCCCCTTTTCAAAAATCTACAAGTCCCACACGCTACGGCGGCGACGGTTTCCGAATACAGGCGAAAGATCGGAATCGGGCTCGAAACTGCCGCCGTTTCGTAAAGGAGGTAATGAATCGCCGTTACGTTCCCGTTTCTCGAAAACGATACGCTCGTTACGTCCACGCACCTCGGCTTCCCGCTCGGCACAAGACAAGTCACGATCGTAATACAACCCCTTGAAAAGTAACCCGAGAACTTCGTCGTTCAATTCTCCCATAAACACATGGTTGCACAAATGATACACCCGATCGAGAAAACCCTCGAACTCCTCGTCGCTCATTCCTTTCTCCGACTTGAAACGCTCCATACAACGAGTGCTGTTTTTCAAGTTCTCCCGCATTTGGTTTTCCAATTCGCTGAATCGTGCCATGCGTGATAGGTACTCGTCGTTCGCCTTACGAACCTCTTCCATGCGACCCTCGTCCTCGGCACAATCGAGCATATCTTTCCCGAAGTAACGCACACAAGCGATAAGAGCATCCTCCCCGCCGATAACGTCCGAGATAAACGCTCCCATTTTCGGGTTCGACATAAACAATTTGCACAACTTGCTCTGGTCGTCGGCAAGACGCTCATACCGTTCGTTCCGATACGAGTCGTATTCCTCCAAAGCATCGAACAAATCGTCGTCGCTATCGACCCTCCGGGCAGGATATCGATGTAAGATTCGTTCCACGAGCAAATCGCGTGATTTTCGCAGATTGCGATTTTCTTTTTGATAATTCTTTTCCATAAATTCAATGATTAGTTTAGCCATATATGGTACGGCAAAGTAAACCCCGGTCGAGGCCGTTTTTATGGCAGCTTCATACATTATACCTCTTTCTCGAAAGATTTCACGACAAAAGATGAATTACCGAAAAAATTCTTTATTTTTGTCCTGCGAGCGAAAAGAAGAGCCGGCTAGGCATAAAAAACAAACGAATTTGTTTTATTCTGCACCCGCCTTTCATTATTTTTGCAACACGATCGTCGGAGCCTGCCTACACCTCGTTCGGTCTCCCCATCGTCAGACAAAACATACTAAATAACATATAACTATGGCTATCACACCGTTTAAGTATCAACCCATGTTCCCGCTCGGCGAAGACACGACCGAGTATTATTTGCTCACGAAAGATTATGTATCTGTAAGCGAGTTCGAAGGGAAACCCATCTTGAAAATCGAAAAGGAAGGTCTTACCGCTATGGCGAACGCCGCCTTCCGCGATGTATCGTTTATGCTTCGCCGTTCGCACAACGAACAGGTAGCTAAGATTTTGAGCGATCCCGAAGCCAGCGAAAACGATAAATACGTAGCGCTCACCTTCCTCCGCAATGCCGAAGTGGCCGCCAAAGGAGTACTTCCTTTCTGTCAAGACACCGGTACGGCAATCATTCACGGAGAGAAAGGCCAGCAAGTCTGGACGGGATATTGCGATGAAGAAGCTCTCTCCCTCGGCGTTTACAAAACCTATACCGAGGAAAACTTGCGCTACTCCCAAAACGCGCCCCTTACCATGTACGACGAAGTAAATACCAAATGTAATCTTCCCGCACAAATCGACTTGGAAGCTACCGAAGGTATGGAGTATAAATTCCTCTGCGTCACCAAAGGCGGTGGATCGGCGAATAAGACATACCTCTACCAAGAAACGAAAGCCATTCTCAACCCCGGGACACTCGTTCCTTTCTTGGTGGAAAAAATGAAAACATTGGGTACGGCAGCCTGTCCGCCCTATCACATTGCATTCGTCATCGGCGGGACTTCGGCCGAGAAAAACTTGCTCACCGTGAAACTGGCATCCACCCACTACTACGATAGTCTGCCCACGACCGGAAACGAATTCGGACGAGCATTCCGTGACATCGAGTTGGAAAAACAAGTCTTGGAAGAAGCGTACCGTATCGGACTCGGCGCACAATTCGGCGGTAAATATCTGGCACACGACGTACGCATTATCCGTCTGCCCCGCCACGGAGCCTCCTGCCCGGTAGGATTGGGAGTGAGCTGCTCGGCCGACCGAAACATCAAATGTAAAATCAACAAGGACGGTATTTGGATCGAGAAACTCGACAGTCACCCCGGCGAGCTCATTCCCGAAGAACTCCGCCAAGCCGGTGAAGGCAACGCCGTTAAAATAAACCTCAACCAACCTATGAGCGAAATTCTCAAAGAGTTGGATAAATACCCCGTTGCCACACGTCTGTCGCTCAACGGAACGATTATCGTCGGTCGGGACATTGCGCACGCCAAACTCAAAGAACGGCTCGACCGAGGCGAAGACTTGCCGCAATATATCAAAGATCACCCCATCTACTATGCAGGTCCGGCAAAAACGCCGAAAGGCATGGCCTGCGGGTCGATGGGTCCCACGACAGCCGGTCGAATGGATCCCTACGTAGACCTCTTCCAAAGTCACGGAGGTTCTATGATTATGTTGGCAAAAGGGAACCGCAGCCAAGCTGTCACCGACGCCTGCAAGAAACACGGAGGATTCTACCTCGGCAGTATCGGAGGTCCGGCCGCTATCCTCGCTCAAAACAATATCAAGAGTATCGAATGCCTCGAATATCCCGAACTCGGCATGGAAGCCATCTGGAAAATCGAAGTGGAAGATTTTCCCGCATTCATTCTCGTCGACAACAAAGGCAACGATTTCTTCAAACAAATCAAGCCTACATGCCCGGCCAAGAAATAATTGGACAAACTATCTATCCGTAAAGAAAGAGCTGCCGATTGGCAGCTCTTTCTTTATAAACACCCCTCAATGAGACACAGAAGGAAAGGTCGAGAAGTATTCCAACTTCTCCTCTGTTCCGATTTATGCACGACACCCCGTAATACTACGGGGAAACGGCTGATGAAGAGGGGAATACCCTATTTTATTACTAAAACTATCCTTATGCAATGATGAGAAAGTCTACATTTAGAACGCGAGAGATGTGCATATCGCCATTGAAGCGAAACTTTAAACCTCCTTTCCCTCCATGTCCCCGTAGCTTTATAGAGTATTTCTGTTTCACAATCGGAAACATTTAAAACTCCTCCCCTGTGTTTTGTAACGCAAAATATAGGGGAGGTGGCACGTAGTGACGGAGGGGTTGAAAACGACATCTCATCAGTC